>DASVHT010000433.1:0-1588 GCA_036382455.1 Dermatophilaceae bacterium | reverse complement strand
CACCATCGACTGGGACAAGAAGGAGCAGGTGCGGGCGTCCCTGCGGCGCCACATCCGCCGCCTGCTCGCCAAGTACAAGTACCCGCCAGACAAGGCGGAGTCCGCCATCAGACTCGTCATGGCGCAGGCCGAACTCTTCGCAGTGGCGACCGCAGCCTGAAGTGCGAGGAGAAGCACTGGCATGAGCGAGGAGTTGTGGGTCGTCCGAGCCGGCGAGCAGGCGAAGTACGTGAGCGAGTTCGAGTCAAACTCCTACATCGCTATCGGCTTCCACGAACTCGCGAGCGACGATCTCAGCCTCACCGACGAAGAGACGGTCAAGGGGCGCGTCATCTCCCCTGCCGAGCGCACCTACGCCGGGCAGCTCGTCGCTTTCGCCTACAGGATGCAGGTAGGCGATCTTGTGATCGTCCCCCGGCTGACCAGGAAACACAGGGACTACCTCGTCGCACGCATTACAGGGCCGTACCGGCACATCGCCGTCCCGCCAGCATCGGGGCATCACCAGAGACAGGTGCAGTGGCTCGGCACCTTCAGCCGTGGCTCACTAAGCCCCTCGGCGATCAATACCCTGGGTGCGATCTTGACTCTGTTCAGGCCGGCAACTGTCGACGCTGAGCTTCGCGGCCTCCTCACCGCTCTCACGCCGATCGGCCCTGGGCTGTCCTCTGATCAACTGACTACACCCATTAAGTCCCGCGAGCAACGCACCTCAGCAGAGTTCAGGCGCGCTCCCTGTGAGGGTGGCTCCGCTGGCACGCCCGTTGACCCAGGCGCAACTCGACATCGAGCTGGATACCAAGGGCCGGGCACGCATCACCTGCGGCCACCCCGCACTCGTGATGGAGCAGACGCCTCGGCACGTAGACCCTGAACGGGACTGGGTCGGGGTGCCCGGCATCTACGTCCTCACCGGCACTGACCTGCAGCAGTCCTCCTCCGGAACGGGCAATGAGCGCACGCTCACCACGACGCTAATCGTGCGTCCGTGGGCGTACGTCGGACTCAGCGAGGATTTCCAGGGCCGGATCGGCAGCCACCGACAGTCGAAGCCGGAGTGGCGCCGAGCTTTGCTCGTACGCAGCGGAGCCCAACCCTTCGGCAGTGATGACATCAAGTACCTCGAACACAAGGTCCATGCCGTGCTGGAGGAAACTGGGGAGGTACTCCTGTCACAAACCGCGCCGCGTGGCAACCTCTCGGCCCACCCTCGTAACCCCGCAGCGCTCGACGCCTGTGCCGACACGATCGTCGCCGTACTACGCCTGACGGGCACCCTCATCTGAGGCGTGGACGCTACAGAGGGCAACGCGGCTGCGAGCCCTGTTCCCGTACCCAGGCGAGAGGGAAGCGGTCGCGGATCGTCCTTTGCGACTGCAGATAGGCGGGGCCGGGGCCGGGCCGAGCCCGGCCCCGGCAGGGCTGCGAACCGCACCATGCGCTGCTATGGGTTCCCGCGCATACGGGCGTCCGGGATGGAAGCAGCTATGCGCGTCGGGGCCGGCCGGTGACGGACTCTGGAAGCCTTGGACATTGACCCCTACAGCCCGAGCTGGGTGGCGGCGTTGTCGGCCGAGGCGGTGTGCAC
>DASVHT010000432.1:0-2894 GCA_036382455.1 Dermatophilaceae bacterium | reverse complement strand
AGCCGTGCCTGAGATGCCCGAGGTGGAGGCGCTTCGCCGCTGGCTCGAGCCACGGCTGGCGGGGACCAGTTTCGAGCGCGTCGAGCTGGTGTCTCTGAGCGCGCTCAAGACCGTCGCGCTGGCGCCGACCGCGCTGCTGGGCCTCGAAATCACACGTGTCGAACGCCGAGGCAAGTTCCTCGCAATGGGCCAGGACGGCGCCTGGTTGGTGTTCCACCTAGCCAGAGCTGGATGGCTGCGGTGGTACGAGACTGTGCCGGCCAGTGCCGCTCGGCCCGGCAAGAGCCCTCTCGCGCTGCGAGTCGGCGTCGACAGCGGCGCGGGCTTCGACCTCACCGAGGCCGGAACCCGGAAGCGCCTGGCTGTGTACGTGGTGGCCGCACTCACCGACGTACCGGGAATCTCCGATCTCGGACCCGACCCGCTGGCGGACGGCTTCGGACGGCCGGAGCTCGACGCCATCCTGGACGCCGCCGGCCGGTCGCAGCTCAAGGGCGTGCTGCGGGACCAGAAGGTGCTCGCGGGCATCGGCAACGCCTACTCCGACGAGATGCTGCACGCGGCGAAGCTCAGCCCGTTCAAGCCCGCCAACGCCCTCGCCGACGCCGAGCGGGACACGCTGCTGGGCTCGATCCAGGGCTTGCTGCGGTCGGCGATCGACCGTGCGGACGGGCTGAAGCCGTCTGAGCTCAAGGATGGCAAGCGGAGCAACATGGCGGTCCATGGCCGTACAGGGCTGCCGTGCCCCGTGTGCGGCACCACCGTGGCCGAGGTGTCGTTCGCCGACTCGTCGCTGCAGTACTGCCCCGGCTGCCAGACCGGCGGCAAACCACTTGCCGACAGACGGCTCTCCCGACTGCTGAAGTAAGCCCTTCAGGTCCAAGGCGGCGAGGGCTGGTCGAGCGCGATGTCGAGGAGCTCGAGGTAGTCGTGGCGGGAGATCTCTGCCGCGCCGAGGCTCTCCAGATGCGGCGTCAGCCACTGCACGTCGAGCAGCCGAGGCACTCCCCCATACCCCAGGATCCGTACGAGCTCCATGAGGGCCACCTTCGACGCGTCCCGACCGTGGGCCGAGTCGTGGAACATCGACTCGCCCGCGAACAGACCCCCAAGGCTCACCCCGTACAACCCACCGACCAGTCGCCCGTCTCCGTCCCAGGTCTCGAGGGAATGGACGACACCCGCGCGGTGCAGCTCTCCGTACACGGCCTGGATGTCGTGGTCGATCCAGCCTCCCTCGCGCGACGGGTCGGCACAGGCCGCGATGACGCCGCCGAAGTCGTTGTCGACGGTGACGGTGTAGCGGTGGGCCATCTTGGTCAGCGAGCGGCTGACCCGGAGCTCGTCGAGCGGGAGGTGGGCGCGACGTACGGGCGACCACCAGCCCATCCGCGCGGCGAAACTGGAGTGCGACAGCGGCATCGGGAAGACGCCCGCGCGGTACGCCTCAAGCACCAACCCCGCACTGAAGTCGTCGGACAGCGCGACGAGGTCCTGGTCAGGCCAGTCCTCCTCGGGCCCGAAGGCGTGCGACAGGCTCACGATGCCATCGTGCCATCGCCGCAGGGAGTGGGTCGTGTAGACGTGGTCGGTTCGAGAACGATCGCTTACACAGAAACCTTGCCAAGCGCCTGCAATCGTTGGCATCAGCGAGCCAAGACGGGCAAGATCTCGAGCAAACGGACACCCCGGTCGGCCTGCGATCAGGCCAGGGCCCGGACGCCGCGAGGGCTCATTGTCGAGCCCAAGAACTCAGGCCCAACTGTTGGGCCCGAGCAGCAGAAGGGACAAAGATGAATATTCCCCGCCGTTCCGTTTTCATTGGGGCTTCGGCTGTCATCGGGGTTGCCGCACTCGAAGCCTGTGGGGCGCCCTCCGCGCCCAGCGCTGGGCCGACCGCTGATGTCAGCAGTGCCGTCCCCCTCAAGCCGAGCAAGCCCGTCACGCTGAACATCCTGGATGTTGCCGGCGACCTGCAACTCACCCAGGGCATGATCGACGACTTCAAGGCCAACAACCCCGACATCGTGAGCTCGGTCACCACGTCCTCGGCCAGCGCGCCCGACCTGGTCGGCAAGATCAAGGCACAGCAGAACGCCGGCAGGGTTGACATCGCCATGGTGCTGACCGGCACCGACGGCCTGGCCGGTGGGCTCTCACAGAAGATCTGGCAGCCGCTGCTGCCGACCAATGCCAGCGTCCTGACCGGCATGGACAATTACCTTGCGCCGGCTGCGAAGATGCAGACACTGGCGGGAGACTACGGCGTGTGCGTCACCTACTACCCCTCGGGCCCGCTCATCGAATACATGCCCAACAGGGTCTCCGCCCCACCGACCAGTGCCGACGAGTTGCTGGCGTGGGCGAAAGCCCACCCGAACAAGTTCGAGTACGCCCAGCCGGCCAACTCGGGTCCCGGCCGCACGTGGCTGATGGGTCTGCCCTACATCCTGGGTGACACAGACCCCACGGATCCCGCGAAGGGCTGGGACAAGACCTGGGCCTACCTCAAGGAACTCGGCTCGTACATCAGCGTCTACCCGTCCGGAACGACGCAGACCATGAAGGACCTCGCCTCGGGCTCGGTCGACATGCTCATGTCCACCACTGGGTGGGACATCAACCCGCGCGCTCTCGGCACCGTACCCATCGAAGCCAAGGTCGGCACCCTGAAGGGCTTCAAGTGGGTCACCGATGCCCACTATGTCGTCGTGCCGAATGGGGTTTCCCAAGACCAGCTGACCGCTGTTGTCCGGCTCATCGCCTGGATGCTCAAGCCCGACCAGCAGGCTAAGGCCTACGACAAGGGCTACTTCTACCCCGGACCGGCAATCAAGGATGTGACGCTCTCCATGGCGCCCCAGGCGAGCCAGGATGTCATCGCCAAGTACGGC
>DASVHT010000431.1:0-3513 GCA_036382455.1 Dermatophilaceae bacterium | reverse complement strand
AGCCGGAGTCCACGGCGTGCGGTCCCAGCCGAGCAGCCTCGTCCAGCCCCCGGCCGACCGGCCCTGGCGAGCAGCTACGACCCTCGAGTAAGACTCGCAGGAAGGGCTCCGCGCCTGGGCAGTGAAATGGATAGCCCACTTAGGAAAATCGCCCCTTCGCACGCCGGTAGGAGCTGCCTCGCCGTTCCCCATGGCGGATGAGTTCGCCCCGCCCCGCCAGACGCCGAAGCAAACGGCTTGCCTCCGGCGGGGTGATCGCACAAAGCTCCGCTGCCTGGGAACGGGTGATGGCACCGTGCGCGTCGACGTATTGCAAGACCATTTGCTCCTGTTGCAGCGGCTCGAAGCCGCGCACCCGGACGTAGCCAGCGGGTGCCTCGAGAACGCGGTACACCGCGGCGGAGAGATGCCAGGTCCGCCCCCTCCCCTCGCCCCGGGCCTGGACCCAGCCTCGCTCCACCATGCGCGCGAGGAGATTGCGCGTTTCCGCGTCGGTGCGCTGGAGTACGTGTGCGAGCGGTCCAGTCCCCGCCCGCCGCTCCCGCACGAGTTCGGAAAGCACCTGGAGCTCCGGGAGGCTGAGCGTCCTGCCCTCCAGGTTTTCCTGCTCGAGCACCCATCTGGTCATGGAGAGATTCGCCGGCCCACCGGGAAGGACAGCAACGACCCGGTCGTCAGTGCTCCGGCCGTAGTCCGGCGCAGCACGGCCGACCCGCAGTTGTTCGGCGAACATCCGGTTGATGCCACGCCCCGTCCGCTCCACCAGGCCGGTCCGCTTGAACGCGTCAGCGAGCAGTTGGCTGCGGGGATGAGGGGCAGCGACCAGGAGGTTGTCCAAACGCACTCCAGAGGGAAAGCCTCCGGGGCTAGAAATCTCGAGCTGTTCTTCACTCCACTGGACGTGGACCGCACCTCGCCGGGTGTAGTCTCGGTGGATCAAGGCGTTGGCGAGCGCCTCCCGGAAGGCCGTCTCGGAGTAGGTGGAGACCGCAACCCGGAGCAACCCGAACTGGATCTCCTCCTCGCGGTTGCGAGCCTGGAAGCGGCCAAACAAGTCTTCGGCAAGTCGGAACAGGGGGTACGGAAGAAACTCGTTGACCTCCACCTCAAGGCCGCGCAAGACCTGGAATGCGGCCTCGTGGGTAGGAAGGAAGCGCCGGACGGCGTCGACGCGCCCGAAGAGCAGAAGCGCCCCAGTGGTCACTTCTCCGTCCGCCCGAACCAGTCCGAGAGCGCGCGCGATCTCCTGGTCGGATAGTTCGGTAAGTAGCCGGTCAGCGCCAGCACCCCCGGTCGCGACGAGACGGCGAAGCCGCTCGAACTCAAGGGGATCGAGATCCTTCGCTGCCACTCCGCTGACTCGCAGCGCAGCCCAGTCCATGGCGCCGCGGTCAACCTCGTGAGCGAGCATCTCGTGGGCGTGGTACGGGACACATGTGGGCCGGCCGTCTCCGGCCAGAGCGCGTCGGACGTAAGTGCCCTTGGTCGTACCGACGACGCGAGGGCTGTCGGGAACCTCGACCACGAGGACATCGACGCCGTCGAGCTCAACGGTCTCGACAGCAGTGGACACCGGTGGCTGAGTGCTGTTCGCGATGAGCGCCTGAACCCGCAGCGGGTCGGTGCGGCCACTCTCGTGTCTGGCCTGGGCCCCGGTGATGGTTCCGTCGTCCTCGACGCCGACGAGGATGACGCCACCGCTGCCGTTGGCCAGGCAGACGACGGCCTCGACAAGGTCCCGATCGTTGAGCCGCTCACGTCGGTCGCCCTTGAACTCGACGTCGTACCGTTCACCACCGGCGATCCACTCCGACACTCGGACACGAGATCCCTCGCCCGGGTCCACGGTCCTCGCCACGCTATCTCCCTTTATGCAGCAGTTATGCGCTTGCAACTGTCCGGCCAGCATCGTCGCATAAGTTATTATACCACGCTCATACTCGGCTGCGTGTGTCAGAGACGCCGGGCATGATCCACACGGACGCTCACCAGCGCCCTCGTCACGGCTTCGTCGTTGGCCATCGGTGCGAATCAGGGCCCTAAGACCTTGATCGTGAGCCGCGCTGGACAACATCCCGTCGAGAACCGGGTCAGCCACGGTCAACGGCGTCAAGGTCGGCAACAAGAACCCGCAGCTCAAAGGATGTAGCAGCTCAAGGGACGTAGAGGCCACCCACGCGACCGGGTGCTTGAGGCAGAAGATGGCCCTGTCAGAACTACGGATCGAAAGGTTCTACTACCGGCACTACGCCGCGGACTACGTCCGGCCGCTGCTCGGGCCAATGAAGATCCGCGATGTCACGCCGGACTCGGTCGTGGTGTGGCAGCGCCGGTTGGCGAAGAGTGGCGGCACGAAGAACGGCCGGCCGCTCGCGCCCAACACGATCCGGCTGGCTCGGGCGCCGCTCGCCGGCGCGCTCAAGCTGGCCGTGAGCATGGGCCTGCTCGGCGTCAACCCGGTGAGCGTGGTTCCGCGACCGCGGGCTGCGCGCTCGGTGCCGCGGCACTGGTCGCCGGAACAGGCGCGGGAGTTCCTCACCCTGATGGAGGAGGGTGGCCGGACGTACGCCGTCTGGGCGTTCCTGCTCGGCGTTAGGCGGAACGTACGCTTACTCCATGGATGTTGCGATCAGCGAGGTGGTCGTCACCGACCGGGGCACTCCGGTGGCACGGATGCTGCCGATCGATTCCGCGCCGTTGCTCGACCAGCTCGTGGAGCGTGGAGTGCTCAGCAGGCCCCAGCGTGCCCATCGACCTGTCGCGCGCGGTGCCGCCCGGGTACGAGCGAGCGGCCCGGTGGCCAAACCTCGTGAGCGAGCAGCGCGACGCCGAGGCGTGACCATCGGCTACTTCGACAGCAGTGCCTTCGTCAAGCTGGTCGTGGAGGAGGAGGGCAGTGACCTCGCCGCTGCCCTGTGGGACGGGCGCGACGCCGCGGTGTCCAGCAGGCTTGCCTACCCCGAGGTGCGCGCCGCGCTGGCTGCCGCCGCGCGTGACCAATCGTTTTGACCCGGCCGATCAGACTCGTGCCGAGTCGGCTTGGGGGGAGTACTGGGCGGCGACCCGGGCGGTCGAGCTGACCGGCGTCCGTCTCAAACGGGTGCGGCTCGTCTGGAGTGACGTCATGCGGCTTGCGGGATGACGTCGGCGGCGTAGAGGGATTGGTGGATGCGCTGCTTTTCTTGGCTGAGGTGGTAGCGCCAGTACTCGTCCCAGTCTCAGACCTCCTCAAGTAGCCACGCCGTAGGGCTGTGACCTGCGTGTTTATGCCCGGCGTGCGGAGTTTTCGCGGGTCGGCACGTATGACGTTCGCGAAGGCCCTTCGCTACATCGTGTGGGTCACGAAGGGTGACGGAGTCGGGAGCTTGCCAGCAATGAGGTAGGTAATGGCGATCATCTTCCGCTTGCTCCGGTACCCGCGGGCTCGTGCTTTGGCGGCCTGGATGAGCGAATTGGTTCGGGTGCGGCTCCCGTGGAGGGACGTCAGGCAGCCCTCGGGATCGCCCCGTTGGC
>DASVHT010000430.1:0-4360 GCA_036382455.1 Dermatophilaceae bacterium | reverse complement strand
GAAACCCACATCCAAGGCGACGTTGCCGCTGTCCTTCATCAGCCTGGACACGTCATAGGCGTTGTTACCCTGGGTCGCCTCGACCAGAGGGAAAGCGATCTCCTTGTCTCCGGTCCTAAGAACCGCACCCGCTGCGTCGTTGCTCATGAAGTTGTTCCCCTCCTGTTGTCCCGGCCTCGTTGCCGGGCTTACTTTGAAGGTGACGGTACATCAGCGCATTGCGGGGCTTGACACTGCCATCCGCGCGCGGTACTCGTCAGTCCTGCCTGGCGCGAGGGGCCAGACGCCGCACGGCCGCATCGATACGTTCATCGGTTGCGGTCAGAGCCAGGCGGATATGTCGGGCCCCCGCCTGACCGTAGAAGCTGCCCGGGGCCACGAGGATGCCAAGGTCGGCCATCTCGGCCACCAGACTCCAGTCGGCCCCGACGCCCCCGTCGCGCGTGGTCCATAGATAGAGACCCGCATCCGAGAAGTCGATGCGATAGCCGGCGCCCTCAAGTGCGGACAACAGGCGCTGACGACGTATGCCGTAGCGCGCTTTCTGCAGCCCGACGTGGGTGTCGTCCGAAAGAGCCGCAACCATCGCCTGCTGAACCGGCCAGGGCACCATCATCCCTGCGTGCTTGCGGATCTCGAGCAGCCGGCTGACCAGCGTGGGGTCCCCAGCCACGAATGCCGCTCGATAACCGGCCATATTGCTCTGTTTGCTCAGTGAGTAGACCGCCAACAGGCCGTCGTGGCTCCCCTCGCACACCGCCGGGTCAAGGATGCTGGGCACTGCGCCTGGCGCGGGCAGCCCGACCCCCGCAGCCATGTCATCAGCCCGCCAGTCCATCTCGGCGTAGCACTCGTCACTGGCGACGATCACGCCGTGCTGTCTGGCCCATCGAACGACCTTGGCGAGGTGCTCGATGCCGAGGACCTGCCCGGTGGGGTTGCTGGGACTGTTGACCCACAACAGCTTTGGGGTCGTTGTGGACGTCAGCGGACCAAGGCCCGTGAGTCCGTGCACCGGCCGCGACGAGGCGCGGGCAATCCGGGCGCCCACGTCATACGTCGGATAAGCCACGGCCGGGAACGCGACCACGTCGCCCGGCCCCAGACCCAGCAACGACGGCAGCCAGGCCACCATCTCCTTGCTGCCCATCGTCGGCAGAACCGCGTCCGGGTTCACATCAGGCACACCCCTGCGCCGTGCGAACCACGCCGCCACAGCCTCCCGCAGAGCTGGTGTACCCCACGTCTGGGGGTAGCCGTGTGCGTCAGCGGCCGCCGCCAGCGCCGCCTGCACGCTGTCCGGGGTCGGATCGACCGGAGTGCCCACGGAGAGGTCGACGAGCCCCCCGGCATGAGAACTCGCCCGCTCCTTGTACGGAGCGAGCGAGTCCCATGGGAAGGATGGAAGGCGATCCATCACGGGCCCACAGCGATGAGCTGTCAGCTCTACTCGTCGTGTCCCTGCGGCGGCAGCGCCATGATCAGGGGGTGGTCCTTGGCGATCTTGCCGAGCTTGGCGGCGCCACCGGGGCTTCCGAGGTCGTCGAAGAACTCGACGTTGGCCTTGTAGAAGTCCTTCCACTGCTCAGGTGTGTCATCCTCGTAGAAGATGGCCTCCACCGGGCAGACCGGCTCACAGGCGCCACAGTCGACGCACTCGTCCGGGTGGATGTACAGCGTGCGCTCACCCTCGTAGATACAGTCGACCGGACACTCCTCGATACAGGCCTTGTCCTTGACGTCGACACACGGTTGGGCGATCACGTAGGTCATGTTGAGCGGTCCTCCTGGGGCGCGACGTGGGGTAGAACACCTAGTATGCCGAATCCGCGGGCCGGGGAGGTACCCGGGTCCAGCCAACGAGAAGAATGCCCAGCGAAAGAAGTGACGTGCCTGCAATGACCGACCCAGATCCCGTGGACGGACTCCGACCCGGCATGCGCGCGGTGGTGCGCAAGCGCATCGAGCACGGCGTCACCGATGCGTTGGGCGACATCGTGGCGATGGACTCCGACACCGTCTCGGTCCGAACCCGACAGGGCGTGGTGGTGATCGACCGGGCTCTGGTCGTGGCCGCCAAGCAGGTCCCTCCCAGGACGGCCCGTCGGGGCGCCCCGCACCTGGCCATCTCGATGGACGACCTCGAGCGGATCATGGTCGAGGGGTGGCCACCCATCGACCGCGCCGAGCTCGGAGACTGGATCCTACGGGCGGCCGCTGGGTTCACCGGCAGAGCCAATTCGGTTCTACCACTTGGTAGTCCGGGTGTGCCACTCTCCGCTGCGGTCGACCACTGCGAGAGCTGGTATGACGAGCGGGGGCTGCGGCGCCTGTTCTCCCTTTTTGGCCCGGCCGGCTTCGCGGTCGACGACGATCTTCTTGGGCGCGAGCTCCTGGCGCGCGCCTACGCCCCCTTCAAGAACACGATGGTCCTGACCGCATCGACCGGAGCCCTGCCTCCCGAAGTCCCTCACGTCTCGGGCGCACGCGTGCGGCTCGAGCCGGTGCCCTCCTCTGCTTGGTGGAACGTCTGGGCCGGACCGGGCAGCACCGTCCCCCCGGCTGCCCGGGTCGTGCTGACCGGTGCACCGGATCAGCTCTTCGCCTCGCTCGACGTCGGTGGTGCGGTGGTCGGGGTCGCGCGGCTGGCGTTCGCACAGGTGTGGGCCGGGATATCCGCGCTTCAGGTGGCACCGGAGTATCGACGCACCGGCGTCGCCATGCAGCTCGTGAGCGCGCTGGGGAACGAGTCGCGCACCCGCGGCATACGGTCGGTGTACGCGCAGGTGGAACAGGCGAACTCGCCGTCGCGAAACCTCTTTGAACGGCTCGGCTTCAGCGTCCATCACGAGTACCTCTACCTCGGCGCGTGACCCCGCGGGTCAGCTCCCCGCTGCTCGTCAGGCCAGGGTCACATACCGTCCTCGGTAGTAGAGCAGAGCCTCGCCGGGATGGGCTGACGTAGCAACCGAGACCACTTCTCCGACCACGATGCTGTGGTCGCCTCCCGGATGCACCTCGGTGGTGCGGCACTCGAAGGTGGACAGGGCTCCGTCGAGCAGTGCCACCCCGGTCTCAGGACCGGGGTGGTGCGCGATGCGGTCGAGCTGGCCGTGGAGCGGTCGCCCGCGTGTCGCCAGCCAGTCTGCGGCAGGTCGGTCGTGAGACGACAAGACGCTGATCCCCCAGATTCCCGCCTCGACGACGGCGTCGTGGAAGCGCGCCTCACGTTCGACGCAAACGAGCACCAGCAACGGTTCGAGCGACACCGAGGTCAATGCGCTGGCCGTCATCGCATGGTCGCGATCACCGGTCCGGGTGGTGATCACCGTGACACCCGTCGCGAAGCGACCCATGGCCGCTCGGAAGAGGTCGACGTCCGCAATGCTGTGGCTCATCCGCGGCCCTGGCTGTCGCTCAGGAGGCCGGTGTGGCGGGGTACGTCGCGCCCCGATGGCAGGAGCGCCCGACGTACGGGGTCGAACCGAGCGAACCCCTCACGACCGCTGAGCCGGACCGCGATGTGGTTGGACAAGGCGTAGTAGCCGTCGTACACGCTGACCTGGGTGCCATGTTGGGCCAGAGCCCGGCTCTGGATGTCGACCAAGGCAGGTTCCTCCACGATGTGGGTAACGATCTCGTCACTGACGACAGACGGTGGATATGGCGCATCCTTCGGCAGAACAACACAGCTCGAGCCGATCGACGCCGCATCATCATTGCGGACAACATTGTCGTGCAGCCACGCGCGGTCCTGCGTCGCCCAGCTCTGGGGAGTGAGGATGCAGTAGACAGCCGGCATGACCAGGCCATCGCCGTCCCCTCGGGCTTCCTCCTCGGTGGCCAGCGCCGACAGCGCCGACATCGTCACCAGATGGGTCTGGATGTGGTCCGGGTGGGTATAGCCGCCATGCTCGTCGTAGGTCACGACGACGTTGGGTCGCAGAGCCCTGATGTGGGTTGCCACCATGGCGGCGGCCTCGACGACATTGGCCCGGGCGAAAGCGTTCGGATGCTCTGCGCTCGCTGCGCCGGCCATGCCTGAGTCGCGGTACCGGGAGGCCACGCCCCGCCCGGGGTCCCCCCCAAGTACCGAGTGCTCGACCCCCAGCACCGACATGGCCGCCCGGAGCTCCTCACGGCGCCATGCCCCCAGGGCGTCACCGCGGCCGGAGCCAAGATGGGCCAGCGTGGGCGGGATGATCTCCCCCTCCTCGCCAAGGGTGCACGTGAGGAGGTGGACGTCGTGGCCCCTGGCGACATAGCTGGCCATGGTTATCCCCGTGGTCAGCGTCTCGTCATCGGGATGGGCGTGGACGAACAACAGCCGTGGGCGTCCGGTCGCGTCCCGTGGTGACCG
>DASVHT010000429.1:0-1959 GCA_036382455.1 Dermatophilaceae bacterium | reverse complement strand
GAGTGACGGACTTCCAGGTTCCGCGATCGGTTGCCAGGAGCGTAGTGGTCGCATGAGGGGCGGTCGGATTGGTCGCGATGGGGCCAATCGCCCTGTGGGTAGGGGATGTCAGCCTCTGAAGAACGCCGTCCATACCGCATACCGCCGGTTACGTGGAGAGATCGTCCCGATACCCCGGCAAAATCGAGTAGAAGCTCAGCCGGAGTCATCGCTAACAGTAAAGCGCTGATGAAGATGAGTAGACAGATAGATGTACACGACCTGAGTATCTATTACGGAGGTTGCCCCGGGTCTCGTAGAACTTGAGGTGGCGGTCCCCCGCCTGACAGCTGCCTTGCGGTAGTTGTTGGGCGACCGCCAAGTCGACCCATAGACAGGGGACCGCTATGAAGAAGAACTACCAGATGAATGATGCTGCCGCGATGGGGCTGGCCGTGCCGGAGTCGGTGACGGTCGCGATGGCCGAGCTGGCTGTCGATGTGCAGGAGGGTCTGCTTGCGCTCGCGGTCGGCACCGGGCTGCAGGTGATGGCCGCGATGATGGACGCCGACGTGGCCGCCGTGTGCGGGTCCAAGGGCAGGCACGACCCGGCGCGTGCTGCGGTTCGACACGGGCAGGAGGACGGCTCGGTCACCTTGGGTGGGCGCCGGGTTGCGGTGCGCCGGCCGCGGATGCGCGCCACCGACGGCAGCGGCGAGCTGACGGTGCCGGCCTATGAGTTGTTCAGCTCCACCGAGGTGCTGGGCCGGATGGCGATGGGGCGGATGCTCGCCGGGCTGTCGAGTCGCCATTACCCGGTCGGGCTCGAACCGGTCGGTCAGCGAGTCGAACAGTCGGCCCACTCGACGAGCAAGTCGGCGGTCTCGCGACGGTTCGTCGCCGCGACCGAGACCGCGCTGGCCGAGTTGTTGGCCGCGCCGCTGGGTGAGCTGGACCTGGTGGCGTTGATGGTCGATGGCGTGCACTTCGGTGAGCATCTGTGCGTGGTGGCGCTGGGGATCGGCATCGACGGCGTCAAGCATCCGCTCGGGTTGGTCGAAGGCTCCACGCAGAACACGACTGTGGTGACTGATCTGTTGACCGGGCTGCGTGAACGCGGCCTGGACACCACCCGCCCGATCTTCATCGGCATCGACGGCGCGAAGGCGCTGCGGGCCGCGGTGGTGAAGGTGTTCGACCATCCGGTGATCGGTCGCTGCCAACTCCACAAGATCAGAAACGTAGCTGACAAGCTGCCCGATCACCTCGCTGCGACGGTCACCAAACGGATGCGCGCGGCCTACCAGGCCGAGTCCGCGATCCTGGCCGAAGCGCAGCTCGAGGCCCTCGCGAAAGAGCTGGAACGTACCCATCCCGGCGCCGCGGGCAGTCTGCGCGAGGGCCTGTCCGAGACGCTGACGGTGCCGCGCCTGGGTGTGCCGCCCACGCTGGCCCGAACGCTTCGCTCGACTAACAGCATCGAGTCGATGATCAGCATTTGCCGCGACCACTCGACCAACGTGAAGAACTGGCAGAACGGGAACATGGCACTGCGCTGGTGCGCGGCCGGGATGATCGAGGCAGGCAAGCAGTTCCGCCGCGTCAACGGCCACCTGCACCTGCCCGCGCTGCGCATCGCGCTCGATAAGCACATCGCCGCGCAAACCGTCGGTACCGTACGTCAAGATGACACCGTGATCGCCGCCTGACGATCACGAGGACCGCCACCGAAGTTCAACGACGGGCGGGACAACCTCCGCGCCATGCGCGGAAATCTTGACCGAATGAGACGGTGGGGGTTGGCTTACGCCGTCTGCTCCATTTCATCTCTTTCGGGGGTTCTCGTATGATCGCAAGACGATCTCGCCGGTGGCGTTTCGCCGCCAGTGTGGCGGCAGGGGTCACGGCACTAGCGGTCGTTGCCGTCGCGCCCGGGTCATCGGCCGCCACCCCGCGACGCCCATTGCCGGGCAGCACACC
>DASVHT010000428.1:0-10294 GCA_036382455.1 Dermatophilaceae bacterium | reverse complement strand
CCACAGGTGGCTGGTCCTGACGGACGCGACCTGGCGGGCCAGACACGGGTTGGCCCGGAACGAGCCGCCGTCGGTCAGACCGAGCACGACGAAGGTTGCGGTGGCCATGGGACCCGGCAGTCCGTAACCGCCTCCACCTTTTGGGCACTGGGGCCAGGAGATGTCATTGCCATACGCGGTGGTTCCGGGCGCAGCCGGCCCGAGAGCGCCGGCGGGCGCTGCGACGGTGACTGGGGAGGCGGAGGACGCCGAGACAGAAAGGACCAAGGCCAAGGTGGCGGCAAAGGTGGTCAGCTGGCCAGGTCGGACGGTTCGTGAGAGCTCCACAATCCCCCCGCGCAACGCCAGCTTCATGACAGTCACCGAGCCCAACCGTCCGCCGGAGGAAGTGGGCGCCGGACTGCTGCCCATGCTACGACCTGTGGGGAAGTGCGGCAGAGCCGCAGAGATGGCAGTCGTGCGGTACCCCGCAGAGAAGGGCACGGCATACCCGCGTTGGGCTGGGACCGGTGCCGCAGACTCAGGAGTTGTATGCCGCGTCGACGGCCGCGCTGAGAGCGACGCGTGGCCAGCGCACCCCGAGGACGACGATGGCAAGGAGACTGCCGACGGCACAGATGGCAACAGACAAAGCCGGGGACGTGAGCTCGGCCAGATATCCCGCCGCCAGGAACGCGATTCCGCTGGCGGCCACCGAGAGTGCACCTGCGAGGCCGAAGACCCTGCCACGCATGTGCGCAGGAATGACCAGCGAGAACGTCGACTGAAGAGGAAGCATGAACGCCTGCAGCACCCCGCAAACGAACCACAACAGCCAGGTGACTGCCAGCGGCGGGGCAAAGACGGTCCCCACGAGAGGAAGCGGCATCAGCAGCGCCAGGAAGAGGATCCGGGAGTTCTGGCGTTCGGGCTGCCAGTGTCCGACCATCACCAGCCCAGCCACGGTGCCGAAGATCGGCGCAGCCATGAGGAGACCGCCGAAGCTGGCTGACCCGGACTTCCCCTGTGCATAGGCGATCGCCACCGCCTCCGGTGCCGCTATCGCCCACACCGAGCACAGGCTCAGCGCCAGCAGCGACGCCAAGACCCTGTGACGGAAGAGGTAGCTGGCGCCGGCCCCGATGTCACGGAAGAACCCCACGACGCCAGCGGATGGCGTGCCGCAGAGGGGTTGGACCTTGACCACCAGGGTTATGACCAGAGCCGAGAGCACGAAGGTGACGAGATCGGCCCACAGTCCCAAGGCGGGGCCCACCCAGGCCACCACCAGCCCGCCGAGGCCAAGCCCGATAGCCTGGTTGACCTGGTCGCTTATCGTTCTCAGGCCCAGCGCCCGGGCGTAGAGCCGGCGATCCGTGAACAGGTCGGTCATCAAGATCTGGCTGGCGGCGATGGCCGGCCCTCCAACGAGCTCGATCAGGAAGAGCAGGGCGAACAGGATCCACAAGGTGACGTGGGTGCTCACGGCAAGGATGAGCGCACCCACCAGAGCTGCTCGCAGCAGGTGCGCGGCAATCAGGACGTACTTGTAAGGGATGCGGTCGGCGATCGGCGCAAGGAGACTGCGCCCGAAGATGCTGGGGAGAAGACTGACCGCAAAGGTTGCGGCCGCGGCAAATGGCGACGCGGTGCGCTCGAACACGAACACGGCCACGGTCACCCGCGCCAGATAGTCCCCCCACGTGGACAAGGCCGCGGTGACGAAAATGGCCAGATAGGCCCGGCTCCGGAAGACCTCGGCGTACGAGGGCATGGGATCGCTGCCGCCCGGCCGCTCCCCCGTCCCGTTCATGATGCGAGGCTACTCGTCTGGTGCGGCCTTCTCGCGCGACTCGTAGAAGTTCGCGACAACCGCGGCCCTCGCGCGTCGCGCCAGGCGCCGGTAGACCTCGGCCAGCTCGGCACCTTGCCCAGCCTCACGGCCCACGATCCGTCCGATGCCATCAGCGTCCCGCAGGTCGCTGGGGAGCGCTTCGACCGGTCGGCCGCGCCACAGCACCGCGGCGTTGCGCAGTGAAGACGTGAACGTCCATGCCCGAGCCAGCGTCTCGACATCTTCACCAGGGATCAGGTCGGCCTCACCGGCAGCCACCAGTGCCGCGAGGGTCCCGGTCGTGCGAAGTGCCTCGATCTCCCAGGCGTGGCGCAGCTGCACGAGCTGAGCCGTCCACTCGACGTCCGAGAGCCCGCCCAGCCCGAGCTTGAAGTGCGTCTTGGGATCCGCGCCTCGGGGCAGACGCTCGGACTCCATCCGCGCCTTGAGCGTGCGGATCTCCCGTATGGCGCGGTCGGACACCCCGCCCTTGGGCCACCGGATGGGGTTTATCACGTCGCAGAACGCCAGGCCGAGATCAGGGTCGCCGGCTACCGGAGCGGCGCGCAGCAGAGCCTGGGCCTCCCAGGTGAGGGACCAGCGCTCGTAGTACGCGGCATACCCCGCGAGCGACCGAACCAGCGGCCCGGTCTTGCCCTCCGGTCGTAGGCCGGGGTCGATGACCAGCTGGGGATCCGGACCGGCCAACCCCATGAGTCGGAGGACCTCCTGAACGACGAGCGTGGCTTGGTTCTGGGCCGCCGTTTCGCTCACCCCGTCGTCAGCGCGGTGGACGAACATGACGTCGGCATCTGAGCCATAGCCCATCTCGCCACCGCCAAGACGGCCCATGCCCACGACGAGCAAGCGGGTGCCCAGTGTCTGCCCGAGCTCGGCCTGCACGGCCCTGGTGGCAATGTCGAGGGCTGACTGCAGGGTGGCTGATGTCAGGTCGGTCAGGGCCGCGCCCACGCCGGCTAGGTCCAGCTTTCCGCTGAGGTCGCCGACCGCAATACGGAACAGCTCCTGCCGCCGGACGACACGCGCCGCCATCATTGCGTCGTCGGCCGTGTGCTTGCGAACGCTTGCTGACGTCATCGTGGCCAGGAGGCCCCGGCGGCTGCGGGGTGTCATTCCCCGGGCGGCGCCGAGGATCGCAACAGACTCCGGTGCTCGGGTGAGCAGGTCTGCGGCGTAACGACTTCGGGCGAGGACATGCGCCAGCCGCTCGGCCGCGCTGCCTTCGTCCCGGAGCATCCTGAGATACCACGGCGTCGCACCCAGGGAGTCACTGATCTGTCGAAAGGCCAACAAGCCCGCGTCCGGGTCGGCCTCGTCGGCGAACCAGCCGAGCATCACCGGCAGCAAGGTCCGCTGGATCGCAGCCCGCCTGGTCAGTCCGCCCGTGAGGGCTGCCAGATGGCGCATCGCCCCAGCGGGATCACGAAAGCCCAACGCTGCCAGTCGCTCTCGGGCTGCTTCGGGAGTCAGATGCGCCTCGGTGCTGCTGAGCCGTGCCGCTGCGGTCAGCAGCGGGCGGTAGAAGAGCCGCTCGTGTATTCGTCGCACCTCCCGGGCTTGCTGCTGCCACTGGGCCACGACGGCACCTGCAGAGTCCCTGCGGTGGCCTACGGCTCTGCCGAGCCGTCGCAGATCTCCCTCGGCGCTGGGCATGAGATGGGTACGCCTCAACCGGAACAGCTGGATCCTGTGTTCGAGAGTGCGCAAGAGCCGGTAGGACTCGTCCAGGACCGCCGCGTCCTCGCGCGCAACGTATCCGCCCTTGGACAGCGCCGCAAGGGCTTCCAACGTGGTTCCCGATCGCAGCGTCACGTCACTACGACCGTGAACCAGCTGCAGGAGCTGGACGCTGAACTCAACGTCGCGCAGACCTCCGGGCCCGAGCTTGAGCTGACGGGCGGACTCCGCCGCGGGAACGTGCTCCTCAACCCTGCGACGCATGGCCTGGACGTCCTCGACGAAGTGCTCACGACTCGCGGCCTGCCAGACGAGCGGGCGTACGGCGTCGAGGTAGTCGCGACCGAGATCGGGGTCTCCAGCGACAGTCCTCGCCTTGAGCAGGGCCTGAAACTCCCACGTCTTGGCCCAACGCTCGTAGTACTGCAGGTGGCTGGCAATGGTTCGAACCAGCGGCCCGTTCTTGCCCTCCGGGCGCAGGGCGGCGTCGACGGGCCAGAGAGTGCCCTCAGCCGTGGCCGCCGAGCAGGCCCGCATCAGGGCTGTTGCCAGCTGGGCACCGACGGTGAGTGCCACCGTCTCGTCGGCGGCGGCATCGCTGACCGGCTCGACCACGAAGATGACGTCGACGTCGGAGACGTAGTTCAGCTCGCGTCCCCCGCACTTGCCCATGCCAATGACCGCCAACCGGCAGGCGTCAGCTGCCTCCCCGACCTCAGCGCGGGCGATCACGAGGGCCGCCTCCAGTGCGGCGGCGGCAAGGTCGGCCAGCGCCGCGGCCGTGGGGGGGAGCTCGTCGACCGCCCTCTCCGCGGTCAGATCCAGCGCCGCGATCCCGAGGAGGTCGCGTCGGTAGGCCAGCCGCAGAGCGTCGTATGCAGGGATCGTGCCAGCACTCGTGGCAATATCGGTCACCGCTGCGACCAACGCCAGGCGACGTTGTTCGGGGCTCTTGCGGGTGGCGTCGGTGACACAGCGCCAGTGCCCCGGATGTGTCACCAGATGGTCGACCAGCGCGGAGGATGCCCCCAGCACGGCCATGAGTCGATCGCGTCCCGGGCCGGCATGACGTAGCGCGGCGATCAGCTCGCCCACGTGGTCCTCGCCATCGATGTCGGTCCGGTGCAACGACTCCATCAGGCGCACGAGCCCGAGGAGCGCGAGGTCAGGGTCTGCCACCTGGCTCAAGGCATCGGGCAGGCCATCACCGAAGACCTCGTCCAGCGGATCTGTCAGCCCAGCCAGCGCCGGATCGTCCAGGAGCTCGTCGGCGCGCGCCGGGTCGGCAAACCCCAATCGGGCCAGCCGAGCCGCTCGACTGGCAGACCTCGCGGATGCGCTCACCCATCCAATCTATCGAGGCCGAGCCTGGCGTCCCTAAAGCCGCGGGAGATAGCGCTCGAGCTCGAACGGCGATACCTGACCCTTGTAGTCGGCCCACTCGGCCCTCTTGTTGCGCAGGAAGAAGTCGAAGACGTGCTCGCCCAGCGTCTCGGCCACGAGATCAGAACGTTCCATGGCCGTGATCGCGTCGATCAACGAGGCCGGCAGCGGCTCGATGCCCATCGCCCGGCGCTCGGCATCGGTCAGGCTCCACACGTCGTCCTCTGCCTCATCAGGCAGCTCGTAACCCTCTTCGATGCCCTTCAGCCCGGCGGCGAGCATCACGGCGAAAGCGAGATAGGGGTTGCACGCCGAGTCGAGGGACCTGACCTCGATACGTGTGCTCTGGTCCTTGCTCGGCTTGTACATCGGAACGCGCACCATCGCGCTCCGGTTGTTATGGCCCCAGCAGATATGAGCAGGCGCCTCTCCCCCGCCCCACAGTCGCTTGTAGGAGTTGACCCACTGGTTGGTGACCGCACTGATCTCGGCACCGTGCCGCAGCAGGCCCGCGATGAACTGCCGCCCAACCTGGCTGAGCTGGTAAGGCGCCCCGGCTTCGTGGAAGGCGTTGCGGTCCCCCTCGAACAGCGACAGGTGGGTGTGCATGCCCGAGCCCGGATGATCGCTGAACGGCTTGGGCATGAAGGAGGCGAAGACACCCTGCTCCAGCGCAACCTCCTTGATGACCGCCCGGAAGGTCATGATGTTGTCGGCCGTCGAGAGACCGTCTGCGTAGCGCAGGTCGATTTCGTTCTGGCCCGGCGCCATCTCGTGGTGGCTGAACTCCACGGAGATACCCATGTTCTCCAGCATCGTGATGGCGGCTCGGCGGAAGTCGTGGCCCGTCCCGTGGGGCACGTGATCGAAATAGCTGGCCTGATCCACCGGAGTCGGCGACTGTCCGACCTTGATCGGCTGTTCGAACAGGAAGAACTCGACCTCGGGGTGCGTGTAGAACGTGAAGCCGAGCTCGGCCGCCTTGGCCAAGGCCCGCTTGAGGACGTACCGCGAGTCGGCAAAGCTCGGAGAGCCGTCGGGCTGGACGATGTCACCGAACATCCTGGCCGTGCCAGGGTTCTCGCCTCGCCAGGGCAACACCTGGAACGTCCCCGGGTCGGGCTTGACCAGCATGTCCGCCTCATAGATCCGGGCAAACCCCTCGATAGCGCTGCCGTCGAAGCCGATGCCCTCGGCAAATGCGCCCTCAAGCTCGGCGGGAGCGATGGCGACCGACTTCAGCTGGCCGAGCACGTCGGTGAACCAGAGCCGCACGAAACGGATGTCGCGTTCCTCGATGGTGCGTAGGACGAACTCCTCTTGACGATCCATGGTGCGATCCTGCCCTAACCGTGTTTCGTACGGGTTAATAGAGCGAGCCGGCTCGGGTACCAAGATCACCGTCATCGAACGTCGGGATCGCGCTCTGCTTCTTCACCACGGTGGCAACGCCGAGTCGAAGTCGGTCTCGATGTCGTACTTGGCCCATGCGGACATTCTCGCCCGTCGAGGTCGTTCCGCGGGACATTCGGACCGGTCGATAGGCTTGCCGTATGGCGCAGATGCGACTGGCCCTTGCCCAGGCCAACCCGACTGTCGGGGATCTGGGCGGCAACGCCCGGGCGGTTCGCGACTGGACCGCCAAGGCGGCCGGGCGAGGCGCCCACCTGGTGGCGTTCCCGGAGATGATGCTCACCGGATACCCCGTCGAGGACCTGGCGCTGCGGGCGTCGTTCGTCGACGCGTCGCGGGCTGCACTGGCAACGCTGGCCACAGACCTGGTCGCGGACGGGCACGGCGACCTTCCGGTCGTCGTCGGCTACCTGGACCAGGCGCCATACAGCCCGGAAGGTTCGACCCGGCTGCTCCCCCAGAACTGCGCCGCTGTGCTTCATCAGGGCCAGGTCAAAGCCCGCTATGCCAAGCACCACCTGCCCAACTACGGCGTCTTTGACGAGTTCCGGATCTTCGCCCCCGGCAAGGACCTCACGGTCGTGCGTATCGGCGACATCGACGTGGCCATCGCGATCTGCGAGGACCTGTGGCAGGAGGGCGGTCCCGTCGCCCAGACCCGCGAGGCAGGGGCGGAGCTGCTGCTCGTGATCAACGGGTCGCCCTATGAACGCGACAAGGACGACGTCCGCTACGAGCTCGTGGCACGCCGCGCGGCCGAGGCCGGTTGCACCCTGGCTTATCTGAACATGGTCGGCGGCCAGGACGAGCTCGTCTTCGACGGGGACTCGTTGGTGGTGAACGCTGCCGGGCAGATCCTGGCCCGCGGGCCGAGGTTCGACGAGGACCTGCTCATGGTCGACCTGGACCTCGAGCCGAGCACCGTGGATGCGACCCATCCGGCCGGAAGCGGGGTCCTGCACGTCACCATCAGCGACACCCCCATCCCCCCGTATGCCGCAGCGCCCGCCGCGCTGGCCGCTCGCCTCGATCCGGTCGGCGAGGTCTACCGCGCGGTGCAGCTCGGTCTGCGGGACTATGTGCGCAAGAACGACTTCCAGTCGGTGCTGCTCGGAGTCTCCGGCGGCATCGACTCGACGCTCGTGGCCACCATCGCGGCCGATGCCCTCGGCGGGGAGAACGTCGTGGCGATCAGCAACCCCAGCAAGTACTCCAGCCAGGGCTCGAAGGACGACGCCGCCGAGCTGGCCCGGAATCTGGGGCTGGACTACCGCGTCATCCCGATCGATGCGATGGTCAGCGCCTTCCTCGACGACGTCAAGCTCACGGGCGTGGCCGAGGAGAACCTGCAGGCGCGGATGCGAGCGCTGGTGTGGATGGCGCTGAGCAACCAGGAGGGTCACCTCGTCCTGGCCAACAGCAACAAGAGCGAGGTCTCGGTCGGCTACTCGACCATTTACGGCGACAGCGTTGGCGGGTACGCGCCGATCAAGGACGTGCCCAAGACGATGGTGTGGGAGCTCGCCAGGTGGCGCAACGCCGAGGCCGAACGTCGTGGCGACAAGCCGCCGATCCCGCTGGCGTCCATCAGCAAGCCACCCTCAGCCGAGCTTCGCCCGGGCCAGGTCGACCAGGACTCGCTGCCACCCTATGAGCTGCTGGACGCGATCCTCGACCGCTATGTCGAAGGCGCCCAGGGCCGGGCCGAGCTGGTCGAGGCAGGGTTCGACGCTGCGGCGGTGGACACGGTGATCGGGCTCGTCGACCGGGCCGAATGGAAACGTCGTCAGTTCGCCCCCGGCCCAAAGATCTCCTCGCTGGCCTTCGGACGCGACCGACGCCTCCCGATCACCAGTCGATGGCGCGAGCAAGAGTCCCACGTCTGACCCAAGATGTTCCGCACGCTCCCTAGGTTCGGCAATGGAGAATCATGAGTGAACAGCCCGCCCCTTATGGCAGTGGAGCCGGCCCCGCGCCCGGATCGGTCCCATCCACGCTGAAGCGCATCCGCATCCCTCACCTGCAGGCGATGAAGGAGCGAGGCGAGCGCTGGGCGATGCTCACGGCCTACGACCAGTATGCCGCGGAGATCTTTGATGAGGCCGGCATCCCCGTTCTCCTGATTGGCGATTCGGCCGCCAACAACGTCTATGGGTACGAGACGACCGTGCCGGTCACGGTTGATGACCTGGTGCCGCTGGTCCGCGCTGTCAGCCGAGCCGCGAAGCACGCCCTGATCGTCGCCGACCTGCCCTTCGGGTCCTATCAGGCAAGCCCGACCCAGGCCCTTGGCACAGCAACCCGCTTTATGAAGGAGGGCAGGGCCCATGCGGTCAAGCTCGAGGGCGGACGTCCGATGGTCCCCGAGATCGAGCTCCTCGTCCGCGCCGGCATACCGGTGATGGGACACATCGGCTTCACCCCTCAGAGCGAGCACGTCCTCGGCGGTTACCGCGTTCAAGGACGAGGGGACGCGGGCGATGCGCTCGTCGAGGACGCCCTCGCCCTGGAGAAGGCCGGAGCCTTCGCGGTAGTCATGGAGATGGTCCCCGCGCCGGTCGCCGCCCGCGTGACCGAGGTCCTGCACGTTCCGACGATCGGGATCGGTGCCGGCCCCGGCTGTGACGCGCAGGTGCTGGTCTGGCAGGACATGGCCGGACTGCGCGGCGGCAAGGCGCCACGGTTCGTCAAGAGGTATGCGGACCTGCGCACCACACTGGGCGACGCAGCCCGCGCATACGCCGCTGATGTGGCTGGGGGGACGTTCCCCGGGGCCGAGCACTCGTTCGAGGACTGACCTCAGGCGGTCGCCGGCCCCGTGACCAGCTTCCCCGCGATGTATGGCGATCCGTTGGGCAGGCAACCGTGCAGTCCCAGGGTCTGCTGCTGCATCACCGGCGCGGGAAAGCCCGGCCCCGGGCAGGCCTGATGACCGAACCCGAGCCCATGCCCGACCTCGTGGTTGATGACGTACTGCCGGTACAGAGCCACGTCACCGCGGTACTCCGGGACTGCGTGCAGCCAGCGGTCGAGGTTGATCATGACGATCGGCCCCGTCCGGCATGAGGCAAACGAAGCGTCCTTCAGACCTGCCGCTTCGCACACAGCGCCGACCGTGGCGGACGTGGCCAGGCGAATGACGAGGTCGACATCGTCTCCGGCGACCCTCTGGACCGACCAGCGCCCCTGGCCGGTCCAGCTGGCAGGGTCGGCGAGGGTGGCATCCACAGCAGCTGCGAACGCTGACGCGTTCTGCCCGGTGCCCGTCTCGACCTCGACGCGGTAGGTCACCAGCGACCCTGCCCCTTGGCGAGCCGTGCCACCGTGAGCGCGGGCATACTCGCCGGTCGCGTGGAACGGGGTGGCTCGCGCCGGTGCGGTGACGCCCGTGCCCGAGGTGCTGGTCGCTCTCGCCGCCGGACCGTCGGTTAGGGCTGCGGCCACTCGAAAGCCGGTCATGACCAGCAGGGTGCAGCACAGCAGCAGCCCGGCACCTGCGACCTGACGTCGTCGCCTGATGACCCGGCGACTGACCCTGCAGCGAGCCCGGGTCCTGGGCTTGGGCTGCGGCATGGGCATCAGCTAACGCCGGGTGAGGGGGGTGAGGTCGTGGTCGCGCGCGGGCAGAGTGTTCAACCGAAGCGCCTCATTCACCGAGGCTATCGCCGCCTGGCGAGCAGCCTCAGCAGGTCAGCTCCGACACGCCCACCCTGGACAGCCGCAGGCCATGCTGACCAGGCGGAGTCCCATCATCTCGACATCGACCTCCGAGAAGGTGTCGCTCCCCACCAACCCGGTCGGTCGGCGCGGACGTCTGCGGACACGTGCGGGCAGACGCACCCGAGCCCCGCCATACCCGGGACGTCTGCGGACACGTGCAGGCACACGCACCCGACCAACGCCCCTCCCGAGGGCGTCTGCGGACACGTGCCACGCGCAGATGCCAGAAAAGAATGGCCCTCCGGGGCATTGTGCAATCGTCGCGAT
>DASVHT010000427.1:0-18911 GCA_036382455.1 Dermatophilaceae bacterium | reverse complement strand
GCCCTCGATCGCCTCATCAAGGTTCGCGTCCGCGAATACCAGGAAGGGGGCATTGCCCCCTAGCTCCATCGAGGTGTTGACGACCTGGTCGGCGGCCTCGGCGAGCAGGATGCGACCGACCTCGGTGGACCCCGTGAAGGACAGCTTGCGCACCCGCGGGTCGTGGAGCATGGCTGAGACGACCTCGCCGGACCGACGCGATGGCAGGACGTTGACGACGCCTGGCGGAACGCCTGCCTCTTGCAGGATCGTCGCCATCGCCAGCGCAGTCAGCGGGGTGTCGCTGGCCGGCTTCAGGACGACGGTGCAGCCGGCAGCCAGCGCCGGGGCGATCTTTCGCGTTGCCATCGCTGCCGGGAAGTTCCACGGCGTGACCAGGACGCAGATGCCGACCGGCTGCTGAAGGACGAGGATCCTGTTGGCCCCCGAAGGAGCGGTCATCACCGAGCCGGCACCACGAACGGCCTCCTCGGAGTACCAGCGGAAGAACTCGGCGGCGTAGGCCACCTCACCTCGAGCGTCCCGCAGCGCCTTGCCGTTCTCCAGGGCGATCAGGCGCGCGAGCCGTTCGGCCCCAAGCCTCATCAGCTCGAACGCCCGCCGCAGTATCTCGGCTCGCTCGCGGGGTGCAGTGGCAGCCCAGGCGGAGGCCGCCTCATCGGCAGCGTCAACAGCGGCGATCGCGTCCTCGACACCGGCATCGGCGACAGTGGTGATCATCTGCCCCGTCGCCGGGTCCACCACGTCGAACCGGCGACCCCCTTCAGCCGGCACTGCCTTGCCCCCGATGTAGAGGTCGGTCAGCAGGCCGTTGAGCAGGTCAGTGTTCTTGTCGCTCATGGGTGTCTGAACCTTTCCACGAGAGCTGGTTCGGTCAGTACGGGTTGGCTATGAAGAGCTCCTGCGCGGGGAACAGGGTGAGGAGGCGGGGGCCATCAGGGGTGACTACGACCTCTTCCTCGATCCGCGCAGCCGAGAACCCATCGCTGGCCGGGCAGTAGGTCTCCAGTGCGAAGACCATGCCGGTCTGGAGCTCGATCGGCTCCTTCATGCTGTTCAGCCTCGAGATGATCGGCCGCTCGTGCAGCCCGAGGCCGAGGCCGTGCCCGAACTGCAGGCCGAACGCTGACATCTCGTCCTCGAAGCCGAACTCGGTGGCCTTGGGCCAGACCGCCGCCACCTCATCGGTGCCCACTCCGGGCATGACCATGCTGATCGAGGCGTCCATCCAGGCGCGCGCCTTGTCATACGCGTCGCGCTGGCTGGGCGTCGCGCGCCCGACGCTGAAAGTGCGGTAGTAGCACGTCCGGTAGCCGTTGAAGGAGTGGATGATGTCGAAGAACGCCTGGTCACCCGGGCGGATGATGCGGTCGGAGAAGTTGTGGGGGTGCGGGTTGCATCGCTCCCCGGACACCGCGTTGATCGCCTCGACCTGGTCAGAACCCATCTCGTAGAGCCGTTTGTTGGCCAGCGCCACGATCTCGTTCTCGCGGATCCCCGGCTTCAGGGCGTCGACGATGTCCTGGTAGACGCCGTCGACCATTGCGGCCGCCTGGTTGAGCAGCATGATCTCGTCGTTGGACTTGATCTGCCGCGCGTCGAGCATGAGCTGTTGGGCATCGACCACCCTCAGACCCTGTCGCTGCATCTCGAAGAGGAACGCAGGCTCAATGATGTCGACACCCACAGGCGCGTCCGCAACGCCGGCGTCCTGCAGCATCCCCTTGATCTCGCGGACCGCCGACTCCATCAAACCGGCCGTCGGCGCGATGGCGCCGCGCAGGCCCAGCATCCCGGCGTGGCAGTCCTTGGGGTCGAGCCAGGGGGAGTGCAGACGGTGGTGGCGCGCAGCAGAGCCGAAGTCCCACAGCCTCGGGCCTCGGTCGCGGGTGAGCAGGGCGTAGCGGGTCATCTTGTCGCCGAGCGCCCCGCCGATCCACGTCTGGGTGGTGTAGCGGATGTTGTAGAAGTCGAAGAGCAGGAACGCGCCGCACTCGCTGGACTCCAGTGACGCCTTGGCCCTGGCCAGTCGGTACTGGCGGAGCCGGTCGAAGTCGACCCGCTGCTCGTAGTCGACCCCCATGTGGCCCGGTGCCGGAAGCGGAGCCATCAGCGAGGTCATGGCGCGTCCCCTCCCCCGAGGCCGTCGTCGACATCGACGTTCTCGGGCTTGAGATCCAGACCTGAGCTTGCCGCTTGGAGGTCGAGCAGGATGGCGAAGTCTTCGGCCACCCGACCGCTGCTCACGCTGGCCTGCACGAGCTGCGCCGTGATTGCGGCGACCGGCATGGGCACGTCCAGCTCACGGGCGGCGGCGAGTCCGAGGTCGAAGTCCTTGCGCAGCAGGATCGGTGTGAACGTCGGGGTGAAGTCGAGGTTGACCAGAGCAGGCGTCTTGTAACGGGTGAAAACCGACCCCATGACGCTGTTGTTGATGAAGTCCAGGAACGCTGCTCGCGGTACGCCGCCCTTCTCGGCCAGAACGGTGATCTCGGCAAGGTTCTGCGTCACGACCCCCAGCATCAGGTTGTGGCAGAGCTTCACGAGTCTGGCGTGCTCGCCGTCGCCGACGTACGTGATGTGCCGTCCGAGAAGCGCGAGCAGAGGTGCGACCTCGGCATACGAGCCAGCGGGTCCGGAACAGACAAGCGACAGCATCCCTGCTCTGACGACCTTGCCGTTGCCGCTCACAGGGGCGGCGATGAAGCCGACCCCGCGGTCGGCAAGCCGCTGACGAACGGACGCAGATGCTTCCGAGGACACCGTGGAGCAGTCCACAAGATGACGTGGGGCGCGGACCGTGTCGGCGAGCAGCTTGTCGAGCACCTGGTCGAGATCGGCCGACGTCGAGACCATGGTGAACACGACATCACGGTCGGCGAGCTCCGACGGGTCGTCGACCACGGTGATGCCGAACGCGGTCAACGGCTCGGCCTTGGCTCGGGTGCGGTTCCAGACGGCCACATCCACCCCGGCCAGGCTCAGTCGTTGCGCGAGCGCAAAACCCATCCGCCCGGTCCCGATCCAACCGACGCGCAGCTCTGTGCGGCTCATCAACATCTCCTCAGTCGTGGTCGAGCGACGGTCATGACGTCGCCGTCGTGGTCCGCGGGGTCGTGGTCCGCGGGGTCGTGCTCTGCGGGGTCGTAGTCCGCGGGGTTGTGGATCCAGCGCCGAGGTACAGGCGGGCGACCTCTGGATCCTGCAGCAGGCTGGCGCCGCTGGCGACGAGCCTGACCAGACCGGACTCGAGGACTGCACCCATGTCTGAGGCAGCCAGCCCCGAGCGGGCGTTCTGCTCCACGAGCAGCACAGTCCGGCCGCTCTCGCAGAGCCTTCGGATGCTGGCAAAGACAACCTGACGGGACTTGGGGTCCAAGCCGATCGACGGCTCGTCCAGGAGGATCAGGGTCGGGTCGAGCACCAGCGTCCGGGCGAGCTCGACCTGCTTCTGCTCTCCGCCGGAGAGCGAACCAGCCTGTTCCCGGGCCCGGGCCTTGCAGATGGGAAACGCCTCGACGGCCTGCCCAAGCCTTTCCTGCAACAGCTTCTGGTCCCGGAGCAGGTAGCCCCCCATGAGGAGGTTGTCCCAGACGCTCATGGCCGGGAAGAGACTGCGGTCCTGGGGCACGTGCACGATCCCCAGCAGCAGTCGGGCTTTGGGTCCGAGACGGTTGATCTCCCGGCCCTGAAACGTCACGGTGCCGTGTGTGGGGCGGAGCAGACCGCTCACGGTCTTGAGCACTGTCGACTTGCCCGAGCCGTTGGGGCCGATGAGGCACGTGACAGTGCCGGTCTCGACGCTCAGGTTGACCCCTTTGAGGATGTCGCCGGCGCCGTAGCCGGCGACAACGGAGTCGATAACAAGGATCGGCGCCATGGCTAGCTCCCCAGGTAGGCGTCGAGAACCAGCGCGTTGTTCTGCACAACGGAAGGCTCGCCGGCAAAGATCGGCCGACCCGCGTCCAGAACGATGACCGGGTCGCACAGCCGCATCACGAAGGTCATGTCGTGCTCGACGATCAGGAAGGTGATGCCTGCGGCGTTTCGTTCACGGATGTGTCGCTCCATAGTCTCGATCAGGACCGGGTTCACCCCGGCGGTGGGCTCGTCGAGAAGGACCAGCTTTGGCTCGCTCATCAACACGGCTGCGAACTCCAGCAGCTTGCGCTGGCCGTATGACAGCTCGGAGGCGAGCAGCTCGGAGATGTCAGAAAGTCGGAACTCCTCGAGCAGGGAGGCTGCTCGTTCACGGTCCGCCCTCCCGATCCGGCTTGTGAACAGGCTGCGCCATCCGTACCCCCCGGCCACCACGAGGTTCTCCTGAACGGTGAGCTGCGGGAAGATGCGGGCCTGCTGGAAGGTCCGCGAAAGGCCCTTCCTGTACAGCCGTCCTGGGTCCGATCCGGTGACATCACTACCGTCGAACTCCACCCGACCGGCGTCGGCCTTGAGGTAGCCGGTGATGATGTTGAACAGGGTGGTCTTGCCGGAGCCGTTGGGTCCGATGAGTGCCGTGACGGTCCCTTCCTTGACGAGCAGGGAGGCACCGTCGACAGCCCGCACCCCGCCGAACACCTTGGTGACGTCCTGGACCGACAACAGGTTGGTCATGTCGCACCTCTGCCGAGCATTGATGCGGCGTCGGCAACGTTCGAGCTCGGAGGGCCACCGGGCAAGGCGGCTGCCGCAGCGGTCCGGCGACGGCGACGGCGCAGCCGCAGCCGGTCCTCGATCGTTGGGAGGATTCCGCGCGGCAGGAGCAGAATGATCACCAGGAAGATGAGCGCATAGGCGATCAGATACAGCTGGACAGCGCCGAGCTGGTAGGTGAGGAGCTGCTGTCCCGACTCCAGGATGACGGCGCCCAGGACCGGGCCCCAAAGCGTCCCGCGCCCACCCAGGAAGGTCATCAGCACCATGGCGATCGTGATGAGCGGATCCACCGCGAACTGAGGGTAGATGAAGCTCTCGTAGTAGGCCCAGACGGCGCCGACCATGGAGGTGATGCCCACGCTGACCGAGAACGCCAGGACCTTCACGCCGATGACCCGTACGCCGACGCCGCGCGCCTTGTCCTCGTCCGCCCGGATGGAGACCAGGGACAGCCCCAGTTTGCTGCGCATGGTGGCGAACGTCAGACCCATCGTGAATACGAGGAGCCCGACCATGACGTAGTAGAAGGGCAGCTCGAAGCCGGCGGCAGAGAACGGAGGTATGGGCAGGGCAGTCCCCTGTGAACCGCCGGTGAGGCTGTGCAGGTTGAAGGCGAGTGTCTGCACCACGAACAAGAAGGTGATCGTGACAATCGCGAAGACGTCGGCACGGGTCCGCATGGAGATCAGCGCGATTGGCCAGCCGACCAAGGCACCAACCAGCCCGACGAGGGGCAGCAGCAGGAACGGTTCGTAGCCCGTGGCCAGCACCTGGTCCTTGAAGATCAGGGCAAGGGTGTAGGCACCGATTCCGAAGAATCCTGCGTGACCGAGGGACGGGTAGCCGGCGAAGCCGCCGACGAGGTTCCAGGAGCTCGACATCGTGGCGTACATGAGGACGAAGACCAGCAGGTTCAAGAACCAGTGCTGGAGACCCAGCATCGGCAGCGTCACGAGTACCGCGACGAAGACGCCTCCGCGAACCACTGAGGGGATGCTCATATGGCGCCCCGGTTGACGCTGCCGAACAGACCTCGCGGACGGATGAGCAGGACCAGGATGAGGACGATGAAGAAGGTCATCTCCGACCACGCCGGGGATATGGTCGCAGCCACCACGGCCGAGGACGTCGACACGATGACGCCAGCGACGACCGCACCACCGACACTACCCAGTCCGCCGAGGACGACGATGGACAGCAGCCTTGATATCAGGTCGTAGTGGCTGCCCGGGGTGAACGGGTAGAGCAGCCCATACACGGACCCTGCCGCTGCGGCTGTCGCGGCGCCGAGGCCGAAGCCCAGCGCAGAGACCCATTGGGCCTCAACACCGAGCAGGCGGGCCGACTCCGGGTTCTGCACCGTTGCCCTGACCGCACGACCGAACCGGGTGCGGTTGAGCAGCCAGAAAAGAAGGCCGAGTGCCACCAGCGAGAGCACGAATGCCCAGAAGCGCACGACCGTGATCTGGTAGCTCCCCAGCGTCCAGCTCGAGTTGGCGTAGCCCGCGTTGATGCTGCGGTAGGTGGTTCCCCACGTCACACTCAGGACCCCTTCGATGAGCAGGGCGACGGCAAAGGTCACCAGCAGGCTGAGCTCTGACTTGTCCTCACGTCGCAGTGGACGTAGAAAAAGCAGCTCGACACCCACTCCGAGGCCGAACATGAGGATGGTCGTGATGGGAATGGCCAGGAAGGGGTCCACTCCGAAAGTGGTGAACAGCTGGTAGGCGAGGTAGGCAGCCATGATCACCATGGCCCCCTGGGCCAGGTTGACCACCTTCATGATCCCGAAGATCAGCGTCTGACCGGAGGCCATCAGCGCATAGACGCCTCCGGTCAGGATCCCGAGGATGACGCCTTGAACCAGGGCGTGCACTGATGGGTCACCCTCCCCAGTTGGGCTTGGGGTAGATCGCCTTTGCCTTTGCCACCGCATCCGGGAAGACGGGCAAGAGCTTGCCGCCCTGCCACTGGATCAGGTTGAAGGTGCCCGAGGGCGCTCCGTCGGGTCCCCAGCTCAGGTCGCCGAGCACTGTCGGCCAGGTGCCCTGGTGCAGGGTGGCGATGATGGTGGCGTTGTCGATCTTTCCCGTCTTGGCGGCCACTGCCTGCAGAATCTGTCCGCAGGCATAGGCCTCAGCGCTGGAGTTGTCGATCGTGTCAGCGGAGCCGCCGTTCGCCTTGATGTAGGCGGCCGTGAAATCGGCGCTGCCTGCCGCGGTCGAGCCAGGGAACCAGTCGCCCGCGGACATGATGCCCTGCGTGTTCTGCGTGCCGACCTTGGTCGGAAACTCCAGAGGAGAGTTGGCGCCGTTGGAGAAGAACGCGAACTTCGGGTTGAACTTCAGCTGCACGAGGGCCTTGACCTGGGCATAGGCGTCCTCGTTCTGCGTCCCGCCGACAAGCACCTCAGGGTTGGCCGTGACGACCTTCGCCATGATGGCCGAGAAGTCCTGCGTCTCAGCTGGGTAGATCTGCTTGTAGACGGTCTTGATGCCGGCAGCCTCGAAGCGGACCCGGACGTTCTCGGCGATGGGCGAGGCGAACGGGTCGTCGAGCTCGGTGTAGGCGGCGGTCTTGGGACGCTGGTCTGCAGGCAGGGAGAGAATCCAGTCGGCGAACACGTCGCCGGACTTCACCACGGGGGCTGGTTGGACGAAGAACAGGTTGTCGAGCTTCTGTGCGAAGACTTTGGGACCACCACCAGCTGGCTCGAGGAACGAGTACCCGTATCGCTTGGCAACCTGTGACGCCGGGACGGTCAGCAGACTGGAGAAGGGTCCGAAGACGAGGTCGACCTTGTCGCGGTTGATCAGGTTCTGGTAGTTCGACACCACCTGGGTGGGGCTGGAGGCATCGTCGACTAGCTTCATCGTGACCTTGCGTCCCAGGACCCCGCCCTTCGCGTTGACCTGGCTGGCCCACAGCTCGTAGCCACGCTTGACCGCCTTGCCCGAGTCGGCGAAGTCGCCGGTCAAAGAGATCGAGGCTCCGATCACCAGCGGCTTGCCCGCGCTCGGCGAGGCCGAGGCACCCGCGTTGTTGCTGCTCGATGCGCAGGCACCGAGCGTCAGCGCCATTACGGCGACGACGAGGGCCACACCACCCCTCCGCCACAAACGATTGCTCTGATGCATGGGCCGATCCTCCATCAATGGGTGAGAGCTGACTCAGGGGTGAAATCCGCAGTCAATGTTGCTACGATGCGAACGATTGCATCACTTTCCACCACGCCCGCGAGCCTTGTCAAGAGGTCTGCCTGGTGGGCTACGCTTCTTCCTACCGACTCACCAGGTGAGTTGGGCACACCAGGACGACAACCGATTGCAGGCATATTCGCGCAGAGGAGCCCTACGTGACCGGCGTGAAAAGGGTCAAGCTCATCGACGTCGCGCTGGCGGCCGGGGTACACCCGGGGACCGCCAGCCGGGCCCTGAACCCAGCCACGCGGGGCCGGGTGAGCGCGGAGACCTCGCGACGGGTCCTGAAGGCCGCTGAGCGTCTCGGCTATGTCCCGAACACGATCGCCCGGGGCCTGCGCACCTCCAGGTCGTTCGTCGTCGCAATGCTGGTCCCCGACATCACCAACCCGCTGTTCCCCCCGATGGTCCGCGCGGCCGAGCAGGTGCTCAGCCTCGCCGGCTACACCCTGGTGCTGACCGACACCGACAACGACTCCGACACCGAAAGACGACAGGTGGAACAGCTCCGCGCCCGCGGCACGGATGGCTTCATCATCGCCACGGCTCGGTGGCTGGACCCCCTTCTGGAGGAGATCGCCGACGACGACCTGCCCGCCGTGCTCGTCAACCGCAACATCGGCAGCCGGCGGCTTCCATACGTCGGCGCGGACGACCGCATCGGCATACAGCTGGCCGTGGAGCATCTCGCCGGGCTGGGCCACCGACGAATGGTCCACCTCAGCGGGCCCCAGGACACCTCCACCGGGCGCGACCGGGCCTCCGCCTTCGGGCAGGCGGTCGACGGACTTGGGCTGCAGAGCGGCCGGAGCCTGGTCCAGGAATGCACGTCGTACACCGAAGCCGCAGGCGCCGAGGCGACCCGGCGGCTCCTCGATGCCGGCCAGGACATGACAGCCATCGTGTGCGCCAACGACCTCATCGCCCTGGGTGCCCTGTCGGTCCTCGCCGACGCCGGCATCAGGTGCCCCGACGACATCTCGGTCATTGGGTTCAACAACATGGCCATGGTCGACCGGCTCACACCACCCCTCACCACGGTGCGGTTGCCGCTCCAGAGGATAGGCGAGCTGTCTGCCCGCCTGCTCCTTGCCGAAATCGAGGACGGGTCCCAGAGCTCCGGGGGCGCCGTCCAGACGCTGCTCGGGGTCGAGCTCGTCGTGCGCGGGACAACCGCACGCCCCCGGGCGTAGACGCGCAGACCAACGCGGGCTCGATCGGGACTGGGCCTGTCGTCCCCCCGATCCGGCCCGCACCGCGACACGATGTGCGGGTGGCAGACACGATGGACATCACGGCGGGTGGCGCGACGTCGACCGCCGAGATCCTGGACCGACTCGACACAACGCCATCCGGCTTGTCGAGCGAGGAGGTGGCGCGCAGGCAGACGCGATGGGGTCCCAACGCTGTCTCTTCCCACCGGGCCAGACTGCTGCCTGTGCTCTGGCACCAGCTCCGCTCCCCCCTCCTGGGTCTGCTCGTGGCGGCTGCGATCGCCTCCTACTTCGTCGGTGAGCGCAGCGACGCCGTGATCATCGGGGTGATCGTGGCCGTATCGGTCGGGCTCGGGTTCTTCAACGAGTACCGAGCTGAGAAGGCTGCCGAGGCGCTGCACTCCCAGCTGCGGCATCAAGCGGTCGTGATCCGTAACGGCCAACCCGTCAGCGTGGACGTGGTCAGACTCGTGCCGGGCGACGTCCTCGAGCTGAAGCTGGGCGACATCGTCCCGGCTGACGTTCGACTGCTGGAGGTCACCGGCCTTCAGTGCGACGAGTCCGTGCTCACCGGCGAGTCGCTGCCCGTCGAGAAGGCCACCAGCCTTGTGCCGGCCGGGACGGCGCTGGCTGAGCTGTCAGGGTGCGCGCTGATGGGCACCGTGGTCCACGCCGGCAGCGGCCGTGGGGTCGTCGTGGCCATCGGCGCGCGAACCGAGTTCGGCAAGATCGCTGCCGGACTGACCACCCACCAGCTCGACACTGAGTTCCAGGTCGGGCTACGTCGATTCTCGATGCTGCTGGTGTATGTCGCCGGCACGCTGACCACGTCGATCTTCGTGATCAACGTGGCCCTGCACAAGCCGATCATCGACGCCCTGCTGTTCTCCCTGGCGATCGCTGTCGGAATCACCCCACAGCTGCTGCCCGCAGTCGTGTCCACAAGTCTGGCCGCGGGATCGCGCCGGATGAGCCGCCGCAAGGTTCTGGTCAAGAGACTGGTCTGTATCGAGGATCTCGGCGACGTCGATGTGCTGTTCACCGACAAGACCGGGACGCTGACCCAGGGCCGGATCGGCTTCATGCGGGCCGTACCGACCGGCGACAGCACACCCGACGATGTGCTTCGCTGGGGACTGCTGTGCGCCGAGAGCTCCGTCGGGGGCGGGCACGCCGTCGGAGGGAACCCGCTCGACCAGGCGCTGTGGGACTCCCCCGCCGCGGCGGGCCAGCGAGCTTCGGTGGCGGACTACACCCGACTGGGGGTCCTGCCGTTCGACCACGAACGACGCATGGACTCCGTTCTCGTCAACCACGCCAAGGGCGGGTTGACCCTGGTCACGAAGGGAGCCCCTGAGAGCGTCCTGGACCGCTGCCTCGACGTCGCGGCGGCGGCCCGGGAGGCGCTGGATGCCGAGTTCGCCGCGGGCAACCGCGTCGTTGCCGTAGCCACCAGAACCACGAAGGATCCGCGTCCACCGACCGTGCAGGATGAGCGCGATATGCACCTTGTGGGGCTGCTGGTGTTTCTCGACCCGCCCAAGCTGGATGCGCAAGAGGCCCTGCGCAGGCTGGCCAACCTTGGGATCACCGTCAAGGTGGTCACCGGCGACAACCCCGCGGTCGCCGCCAAGGTCTGCCACGACCTCGGCCTGGACGAAGGCGGCGCGCTGACCGGGACCGACCTCGATGCCCTTGATGACACGGCGCTCGCTGCGGCAATCGAGCACACCACGGTATTTGCCCGGGTCAGTCCGGAGCACAAGGCGCGCATCGTGCGCGCCCAACGGCACAGCGGCGGTGGGGTCGCGTTCCTCGGCGACGGGGTCAACGACGCCCTCGCCCTGCACGCCGCCGACGTCGGCATCTCGGTCGAGTCGGGCACGGACGTCGCCAAGGACGCCGCTGACGTGATCCTGCTGGAGAAGGACCTCAACGTGCTTGCAGACGGTGTCGCAGAAGGGCGACGGATCTTTGCCAACACCATCAAGTACGTGCTGATGGGCACGTCCAGCAACTTCGGCAACATGTTCTCCGCCGCCGGCGCCTCGCTGTTTCTCACCTTTCTCCCGATGCTGCCGTCCCAGATCCTGCTCAACAACCTGCTCTATGACACCAGCCAGCTGGCCATACCCACGGACAATGTCGACGAGGAGCAGCTGCGCCGGCCCTCGCACTGGGACATCGGGTTCATCCGCCGGTTCATGACCTACTTCGGGCCGCTCAGCTCGGTCTTCGACTTCGCCACCTTCGCTGTCATGCTCTGGGTCTTCCACTCCGGCCCTGCCCAGTTCCGCTCCGGCTGGTTCGTGGAGTCGCTCGCCACCCAGACCTTGGTGATCTTCGCCATCCGGACCCGCCGTACACCGTTCTTCCGCAGCCACCCAAGCGTGCCCCTCACCCTCGCCGCCCTCAGCGTCGTCACGGTCGGCGCACTGCTGCCAGCAACACCAATAGCACACACGTTGGGCTTCCAGCCGTTGCCCGGCGGCTTCTTCGCCGCGCTGGCCGGCATGGTCGTCGCCTACCTGGCCCTCATCGAGCTCGGCAAACGAATCTTCTACCGCGTCTCTGCTGCGGTGCCCCCGAGCCGGCCGTACGGCGTTCACCGTCACCTCCGCCGCCGCGCCGCCCGGTTCAGCAGCGCCACCCGCTTGCCGGTCCGGGCGCACACCAGACCTTGACCCCGGCCACAGGTGGCGCCTGGAGGTCGACCCCGGGCAGCGGCTCAAAGGAATCGCCAAAGTTGCGGGGCGACCATTGTGAGCGTGAACACCTCTGTGAACGTGCTGTCCGAGCCACCGACACCGGCTCCGGAGTCACAGTGAGCAGCCACGACCGCCCGAAGTCACCGCAGCTCGCGGTCGACCAAGCGCGCCTGTGAGCCACCAGGGCGCATGTGGCGTAGCCTCGCTGCGGGTTGACGAGGCCATAGGAGGTGCCCGGAGATGACCACTCGAAGCGACTATCAGATACAAACCCCCCCAGAGCATCGCCGACCGCGCCGCCACACAGCATCGCGGCCGACGCGCCTACGCATCTGGATGCGTCGCGCAGGCGTGGTGATGGTGGTCATTGTGCTGTGGCTGACCTGGTCGGTCGGTGGTGCCCTGATGGCCCCGGGCACCGACACCACGTCCGCGCGGCTCGCCGAGTGGGCCCGGTTCAACGGCATGGGTTGGGCGGTCGACGAGCTGGAGCAGATCCAGTACCGGCTCGACCCGCCCAAAGTTGGCGGAAAACTCGCCGGCGGCATCCCCGAGATCTCCAAGACCCGACCAACGACCAGCCCTGGCACCAACTCCTCGCGAGTCACGTCGAGCCTTGATGTTCTGGCTCCCATCCCACCGCAGGCCCAACCGGCCCTGCCCGAGGAGGGTGTCTGGCAGACGCTGGTCAGCCTCCACGGGCAACCGGCCATCCGGGCGGCGTTCCTGCGTCCGGACGGACAGCACACCAGCTACATGGTTGGAGTGGCCTGGCTCAACCAGAAGCTGGTCAAGATGGTCCTGCATCCCGGGTTCACCGTGCCCGGAGGTTCAGGCTGGTCCCAGGCCTTCGACGTTCCGTCTTCTCCACGAAACAGCCTGATGGCCACCTTCAACTCGGGATTCACCATGCAGGACGCCAATGGTGGCTACTGGCAAGACGGCCAGACCGCGTCGCCGCTTCGCCAAGGTGCCGCCTCGATGGTGATCAACAAGGACGGCCACGTCAACGTCGTCAGGTGGCAGGCAACCGCCCCCGGCCCGGACGTTACTGCCGTGCGCCAGAACCTTGGCATGCTGGTGGAGAACGGCAAGATCTCACCGGACGTGAACAGCACGACCACCCGGACCTGGGGCAAGACCGTCGGCAACACCACCTTCGTGTGGCGCTCAGCGCTGGGGGTCCGCAAGGACGGCTCACTGGTTTTCGTGGTGGGGGCCTCGATGTCGGTGCCCACCCTGGCCAACATCGTGCGGGACGCCGGAGCCGTCAACGCCATGGAGCTGGACATCAACAAGGCCTGGACCAACTTCATCACCTACACCCATCCCAGCGCCGGCGTAGCGGTGCCGCACATGCTCAACAGCAACGCGCACCCCAACCCCTACCGCTATCTCCAGCCGTCGTCGCGGGACTTCGTTGCCGTTCATGCTCGTTGATCAGTCCGGCAGCTCAGTGCCCGCCGCGAGCGTGCAGCAGCGTGAGGTCGCAGCCCTGATCTGGACGCAGTCGCTGACGGCATCTCCCGGGATCCGCCAGGGTGCGGTGCTCCTGAGCCACGCCGGTGAGCATGCCCTGTCCTGGACCGTGTTGGGACTGCTGGGCGCGGTGCTCGACCCCGGGCAACGGCGCCCCTGGCTGCGAGCCACCGCAACGGTAGTGGGCGCCCACGCTGTCAGCATCGTTCTCAAGCGGCTGGTGCGTCGCCACCGCCCTACCGACCCGCGCATACAGGTGTATGTCGCCACGCCCGGCCGCTGGAGCTTCCCCTCCTCACACGCCGCCTCGACGACCGCGGCAGCCGTGGCATACTCCAGGCTCCTGGGGACGCGTTGGCCGCTGTTCTCCATCCCGGTGATGATGACCAGCCGGGTCATTCTGGGCGTGCACTACCCCAGCGATGTTCTGGCGGGCAGTCTCATCGGCGCCGTGATGGGACGCAGGGTTGCCCGGGCCGGGGAAGGGTCGGCCTCGTGAGCCGGCTGTATGCGTCACGCCTCGCCACGTTGCCTGTTGTCGTTCGGGCATGCCGCCCCCGCCAGTGGGTCAAGAACGTTCTTGTCCTCACCGCGCCGATCGCCGCGGGTGTGGTCACCCAGCCGCGGGCCCTGCTGCAGATGCTCGTCGCGGTCATCGCCTTCGGCCTGGCCGCCTCCGGTATCTACCTGGTCAACGACGCCCTCGATGTCGAGGCCGACCGGGCGCATGCCACGAAGAGGCGGCGCCCGGTCGCATCCGGGGAGCTGTCGGTGCGGGCAGCCTGGACCACTGCCCTCGTGCTGCTGCCCGGTGCGCTGGTGATCTCGGCACTGCTGACCTGGCAGCTGTTCGTGGTGATCGCGATCTACGAGGTCGTCCAGCTCTGGTACTGCCTTGGCATGAAGCACGAACCGGTCATCGAGCTCGCCAGCGTGGCCTCAGGGTTCCTGCTGCGGGCGATCGCGGGAGGTGTCGCGACCCACGTGCCGCTGTCGCAGTGGTTCCTCATCGCGGCAGGCTTCGGGTCGCTGTTCATGGCCGCGGGCAAGCGGTACGCCGAGATTCGTCTGGTCCAGGGCACCGGTGTGGCCATCCGCCCGGTACTGAAGCGCTACACCCCCACCTATCTGCGGTTCGTGTGGACCATGTCGGCTGGCGTGCTGGTCACCACCTACGCGCTCTGGGCTTTCACGATGAGCCAGACCACGTCGAACGAGTGGAGCGTCGTGTCGATCGTCCCGTTCGTCGTGGCCCTGCTTCGGTACTCCGTGGACGTGGACAGCGGCGCAGCGGGCGAGCCGGAGGAGATCGTCCTTCACGACCGCATGCTCATGGCGCTCGGTGCCATCTGGGCAGCCTGCCTCATGAGCTCGGTGTATCTGTAGCCCCCGAGGGCAGCGGGCTCGGTATCTCAGATCGGCAGGCGGCTGAACACGGGATGGGGAAGGTGTCGCAGGGCGGACATGACCCAGCGCATCGCCGGTGGTGCCCAAACGGTGCGCCGCCCAGCCTGCAGGCCGGCCACGATCACCTCGGCGACCTGCTCCGGGGTCTGGGACAGCGGCGCCGCCTTGAGCCCCTCCGTCATCTTGCTCCGGACGAAACCTGGGCGGACGACAAGGACCTGCACCCCGTCGCCGGCGAGCGCATCCCCCAGCCCGCTGTAGAAGGCGTCCATCCCTGCCTTGGTGGAGCCGTAGGCGAAGTTGGACTTCCTGGGCCGCTCGCCGGCCACGGAGGACAAGGCGATGATCGCACCGTGCCCCTGGGCGCGAAGCCTCTCGCCGACCAGGACCCCGCAGGCGACCGCCGCCGTGTAGTTCACCGCAACGAGCTCCAACGCCGCGTCGACGTCACGCCATGCGCGTTCCTGGTCCCCGAGAAGCCCGAACGCCACGATGACGACGTCGACGTCCCCTCCGGCGTCGAAAGCTGAGGCGACTGCCGGCTCGTACGACGACCTGTCGGTGGCCTCGAAATCCACCTCACTGACCTGCAGGCCGAGGGCTTCCAGCTCTGCCGTGGCGGCGGCACGGCGTTCGCCTGGACGGGCGGCCAGGGTCACCTGAACGCCGCCGCGCCTGCCGGTCAGCTTCACGACAGTGGCCAGGGCGATGTCGGACGTGCCCCCCAGAACCACCACTCGTTGCACGTTGCCGATCGCGTCCTTCACAGCCCCAGCCTCCTGGACAGGTCCGAAGTGAAGACCCCATGGGGGTCCGTTGACGCCCGGATGTCGCGCCACTGCTCCAGGCGGGGATACATTCGCGCGATCGAGGAGGCTGGCAGCCGGGAGTCCTTGGCGAGGTACTCTCGGCCACCCGCGGCCAGGACCTCTTCGTCGAGGCGGTCGAGCAGGTCCCCCAGGACGGGCGAGCCCAGCGGTATGTCCAGTGCGAGGGTCCAGCCGGGGGTAGGAAAGGACAGGTGGCCCGCGCCAGCAGGCCCGAAGCGCTTGAGCACCGCCAGGAACGATGCCTGACCGGTGTCACTGAGCATCTGGATGCACCGGCGCAGCGTGTCCTCGGCGCCGAACGGCACGACGAACTGGTATTGGAGGAAGCCCTTGGGACCGTAGATCCGGTTCCAATGCCCCACCCCGTCCAGCGGGTGGAAGAACGCCGCGATGCTCTGAACCTCGCCCCGCCGCTCGTGGGGAGCCTTGCGAAACCACACCTCGTTGAAGGCGGCGACAGTGGCACGGTTCAGCAGACCACTCGGAAAGACCGGTGGTGCGACGGCAACCTGTTTGGGACCGAAATCCAGAGCATGATCGCGCAGCTTGGCGGGCAGCTGTTCGAGGGTCGCCGGCCAGCCTCGGGTCAGCACGGACCGCCCCAACGAGGAGCCACGGGCGAGACAGTCGATCCACGCCACCGAGTAGGTGTAACGGTCGTCGCCCTCGGCCATGCGAGCCAGCAGGTCGTCGAGGTTGGCGCATCGCTCGGTGTCCACAAGGCAGTACGCCGACTCAACCTTCTTCATCCTCAGCGTTGCCCGCAACACCAGTCCGGTCAGCCCCATGCCACCGACGGTGGCCCAGAAGAGCTCGGACTCCGGGGTGAGGGTCCGGATCGAGCCATCGGCGCAGAGCAGATCCATGGACACGACGTGGTTCCCGAAGCTGCCGTCCACATGATGGTTCTTCCCGTGTATGTCGGCTGCGACCGCTCCCCCGACCGTCACCTGCCGCGTCCCCGGGCTGACCGGCACGAACAGCCCCCTGGGCAAAAGAAGCCTCATCAGGTCGTCGAGGCTGGCACCGGCCTCGACCTCGACAAGCGCCGTCTCCGGGTCCACCGACAGGACGCGGTGACGGGAGGTCATATCCACCACGACCCCGCCGCCGTTCTGCGCAGCATCTCCGTAGCTGCGGCCAAGCCCCCGGCCCAGGACCCCTCGCCGCCCGGCCTTCGTGACCAGCCCAACAAGGTCAGCGTCGTCGCCGGCCGTATGCACCGTTGCGACACTCGGACTGGTTCTGCCCCAACCCGCGAGCAGGTGACGGCTATCCATACATCCTCCTCAACCAGGTTGTCCGAACGACTCTACAGAGCGGGCCGCACGGCGTGGACACCCGTATGGGTCACGTGCGTGCGACTCCCCCCAACGATGCCAACCCACCATCTCGGGGTCAACGACGTTCAACGACGGGGCCGGTCAGGTTACCCTCGTCGGAGCAGGCTCGGACGGTGAATCTCGAGGAGCATCGATGTCTCAGGACCAGCAGGGAACCCGACCAGCTGATGCCTTCGTCGCGTTCGGCATCAGCGGGGATCTGGCGCGCAAGATGACCTTCGTGTCGCTCTATCAGCTCGAGCGGCGCGGGCTGCTCGACTGCCCGATCATCGGGGTTGCAGCGGAGGACTGGACCGATGAGGACCTGCGACGGCGGGCGGCGGAGTCGGTCACCGCAGCTCTCGGCGAGGCACAGGTCGATCAGGCGGCCCTTGACCGTCTGCGGCAGCGCATGACGTACGTCGGTGGGGACTTCGGGGACCCGGCCACCTTCGCGGGCGTGGCGAAAGCACTCGGCGGGGCCACGCTCCCCGTGTTCTACCTGGAGATCCCACCCTCCCTGTTCGGCACGGTTGTCGAGGGCCTCGCCGCGGCCGGGCTCACCGAGCATGCCCGGGTGGTGGTGGAGAAGCCCTTCGGCCATGATCTGCAGTCAGCTCAGGAGCTCAATGCCAGCCTGCGCTCGATCCTGGCGGAGTCACAGCTCTACCGGATCGACCATTTCCTGGGGAAGCTGTCGGTGCAGGACATCCTCCATCTGCGGTTCGCGAACACCGTCCTGGAGCCGCTCTGGAACCGTAACTACGTCAGCAGCGTGCAGATCACCATGGCGGAGGGCTTCGGGGTCGAAGGCAGGGGCGGGTTCTACGACCGCGTGGGCGCCGTGCGAGACGTCGTGCAGAACCACCTGATGCAGGTCCTGGCCATGGTGGCGATGGAGCCCCCGGCGCGCAGCGACCTCGACTCGCTGTCCAACCGCAAGCGCGATGTGTTCGCCTCGATGCCGGCCGCCAAGCCCGAGCACTACGTCCGTGGGCAGTTCGCCGGCTACCAGCGCACCGCGGGGGTCGCGGCGGGCTCGACCACCGAGACGTATGCCGCGATGCGCCTCGAGGTCGACAACTGGCGATGGTCAGGCGTGCCGTTCTTCATCCGCGCCGGAAAGTCGCTGCCCCTGAGCCAGACGGAGGTGCGACTGATCTTCCGATCCCCGCCATCCCTGGGCTTCTCCGCATCCGATGACCTCGTCGATCCCAACCAGATCGTCCTGCTCATCGACCCGCGACCGGGCGCGCGCTGGGTGCTGCACGCCAAGCGGACCGACGGACCGGGACTGCGGCCGATCGATCTGGACGTGGACTTCGCCAGCGACGGTGAGCGCACACCGGCACCGTACGAAGAGCTGCTGTGTGCGGCGATCAGAGGGGACCAGAGCCACTTCACCCGCGAGGACTCGGTGGAGGAGACCTGGCGGGTTCTTGACCCGTTGCTCGACCTGCCCGGCCAGCCCCTCCCCTATGCCCCCGGATCGTGGGGACCCGGGGCCGCCGAGCACCTCACCGCGGAGTTCGGAGGCTGGCACCAGCCGTGGCAGGTGCCAGGACCTCCCGTCCCGGGTGCAGCTCAGGCGTAGTAGCGCCAGACCATGTCGGCCACGCAGGGCGGCTTGGGCCCCTCCTCGGTCTCGTACACGAGATGGAAGATCGTCTCGACGCCACCCTTGATCTCATTGACCTCGGCCAGAGAGACGTGCATCCGCAGCCGTGAGCCCACCTTGACCGGGGCCGGGAATCGGACCTTGTTGAGGCCGTAGTTGAGGATGACGTCCACACCGGAGACCACTGCGACGTCCCAGAGCAGGCTCGTGGCCAGGCTCATCGTGAGGAAGCCGTGGGCGACGGTGCCGCCGAAGGGCCCGTCCTTCGCCTTGTCGGGGTCGACGTGAATCCACTGCTCATCACTGGTCACCCGCGCGAAGCTGTTGACCAGATTCTGATCGATGGTCACCCAACGGCTCGCGCCGAGGTCGGTGCCCGCGGCGTCGCGCAGCCCGTCGAGGCCGTTGATGACCCGCGGGGCAGGCACCACAGTGCCCGCGATACCGGTGGCGACGTTGTCAGCGAGGGTGTCGTCG
>DASVHT010000426.1:0-2553 GCA_036382455.1 Dermatophilaceae bacterium | reverse complement strand
AGGTTCGTGATCACCAGCCGGATCGCGACCGCCGGCGCCAGCTTCAAGCGGGCGTCGTCGCCGGGCAGCGCGCCCGCGAGCAGCGCTGGTAGCCCGAGCCGGTCCAGCATCAGGTTGACGATCGGCAGCCCACCCAGGGTGGCCGAGACCAGCCCGAACTCGCTGCTGTCATCGTGCGGATCGCTCATCACGACACCCTTTCGGTCGGGCTTGCGTTCAGCACAACATACGCTATCCTTCGGTTGTCCACCGAAGGGCGCGACACACGGGAGGAGGTCCTCCAGATGCCGAAGAAACCAGCCGTCTCAGCGGGGACGCACGTCGCCGCCGACCTGATCGGATCCGACTACGCGCTGCCTGGCACCCTGGCCAGCCGCTACATGCGTTGCGGCAAGACGAACTGCCGCTGCAAAGCCGAATCACCCGTCCTGCACGGGCCCTACCTGCACTGGACCCGGACCGTCGCCGGAAAGACCGTGACCCGCACCCTCACCCCCGAGCAGGCCGAGCGCTACCAGCCCTGGTTCGACAACGCCCGCCGGCTCCGCGAGGCCCTCACCGAACTCGAATCCCGGTCCCTGAAGCTCTTCCTCGACACCGAGGGCTGATCGGTAATGGCCGAGATATCACCCGGCAGATGTGCGGAACGTCAGTAGTACTTGGCGGAGGATAGGGGATTTGAACCCCTGAGAGCTTTCACTCAACACGCTTTCCAAGCGTGCGCACTAGGCCACTATGCGAATCCTCCGTCGAGGAGGCTACCCGAGGGGGCGTCACACCCCACAATCGCCCGCTGCAACCAGATTTCTGCCCGCCCTGGCCTCGCCGCTAGAGTGGTCCCAGACCCCCCGCGTGGTGGTACCTCACCGAACTCCCCCAGGGCCGGAAGGCAGCAAGGGCAGGCGAGCTCTTCCAGGTACGCGGGGGGTCCTCTACGCCCTGGGCAGGGGTGTCTGGCGAGCCGACTAGATTGGGGCGCGTGAGCACAGCGCTGTATCGCCGCTACCGGCCCGAGTCCTTCGCCGACGTCATCGGCCAGGAGCACGTGACCGAACCCTTGATGCAGGCGCTGAGGACAGGTCGTGTCAACCACGCCTACCTGTTCAGCGGTCCACGAGGTTGCGGCAAGACGACCAGCGCCCGCATCCTGGCCCGCTGCCTGAACTGCGAGCAGGGGCCGACGCCGGTTCCGTGCGGGGTGTGCGACTCCTGCGTGGCGCTTGCTCGCGGAGGATCGGGCAGTGTCGACGTCATCGAGATCGACGCGGCCAGCCACGGAGGTGTCGACGACGCGCGCGACCTGCGGGAGCGGGCGGCGTACGGGCCGGCGCAGTCGCGATACAAGGTCTACATCATCGACGAGGCGCACATGGTGACGCCTCAGGGCTTCAACGCCCTGCTCAAGATCGTCGAGGAGCCGCCCGAGCACGTGAAGTTCATCTTCGCCACGACCGAGCCCGACAAGGTCATCGGGACGATCCGGTCGCGCACCCACCACTACCCGTTCCGGCTCGTGCCCCCGCTGCGGTTGCAGGCCTACCTGGGCGAGCTGTGCACCCTCGAGAAGGTCGCCGTCGCCCCTGGTGTCCTCTCCTTCGTCGTTCGTGCCGGCGGTGGCTCGGTCCGCGACTCGTTGTCCGTGCTGGACCAGCTGATTGCCGGGTCGGGCGACGAAGGCCTGACCTACGCGGGTGCCGCTGCGCTCCTCGGGTTCACGCCCGGTGAGCTTCTTGACGCCACGATCGACGGGCTCGCTGCCGGCGACAGCGGCGCTGTCTTCCGCCAGATCGACAAGGTCATCGACACGGGCCACGACCCGAGGCGGTTTGTCGAGGACCTGCTCGAACGCCTGCGCGACCTCATCGTCGTTGCCGCCGTGCCGGATGGTGCATCGTCAATCCTGCGCGGCATCCCGGAGGACCAGCTTGAGCGGATTCGCCAACAGTCAGCGGCATTTGGGCCAGGCGCCCTCTCCCGCTCGGCGGACATCGTCAACGCCGGCCTGACCGAGATGACCGGGGCGACCGCGCCACGGCTTCAGCTCGAGCTGATCTGTGCCCGGGTCCTGTTGCCCGGCGCGTCGGGCGAGGGCGGGTACGCCGCACGGCTCGATCGCCTCGAACGCCGACTTGAGATCGGTGGCGCCCCCGCGCCTGTTGGTCCTCGATCTGCCCCCGACGTCGTGCCCACCTCAGCGCCTCCCGTCGGTTCGTCCGCCACGACGACGGTGCGCCGGCCTGATGCCACGGCGGAACCCGCCCTCCCGGACCCACCTGCAACGGCGCAGGTCCGTGCCCCGAGTGCTCGGGTGACCGAGCCAGGGCTCGCCGGCGGGGATGTCCAGCCAGCTGACGTCGAGCCACTATCGGTCGATGAGCCTCGGTCCGCACCGATACCCGGCGGCATCGATACGGCGGCGATCCGGCGGTCCTGGCCCGACGTCCTGGCCAAGATCTTCTCCATCCGGCGCACCACCTGGACGTTCCTGTCGGAGCACACCCAGGTCCTGGACTACGACGGCAAGCGTCTCCTGCTCGGGATCCAGACCGAGGG
>DASVHT010000425.1:0-3271 GCA_036382455.1 Dermatophilaceae bacterium | reverse complement strand
CGACCGGGTGAAGGTCTCGCCCGGGGTGAAGTTCAAGGACGCAGAGCTGATAGGGGTGCCGACCATCGTCATCGTCGGCAAGGGCCTAGAGGCTGGCACGATCGAGATCAAGGATCGCGCCACCGGCGATCGACGTGAGGTTCCGGTTGGCCAGATCGTCGTGGCTGTCGTGTCAGAGGTGCGCGGCTCAGCGCGCTGATGGGCCCATCCGTGCCCCGCCTTCGCGCGGTCATCTTCGACTGGGGTGGCACGCTGACCCCATGGCATACGGTTGACCTTGCGGAGCAGTGGATGGTCTACGCGCGGGCTGTCCATCGCGATGACGATCACGCCAGCGCCGGTCTTGCGGCCCGAATCATCGCGGCCGAGGACGCCGCGTGGCAGCGGGCGCGCACCGGACAGGGCAGCGCGCACATGGATGACCTCTTGCGCGATGTGGGGATGGGCCCGACCCACGGCTCGCATGCGACGGCCCTGGCGGCGTACCGGCGTTTCTGGGAGCCGCACACTTTCACCGACGTGCAGGTGCGCCCCCTCTGGGAGGGGTTGCGCGAGAGGGGGATTCGCGTCGGCATCCTGTCCAACACCATCTGGTCGCGGGACTATCATCGCGGGGTCTTCGAACGTGACGGAGTCCTCGACCTCATCGACGCCGACCTCTACTCCAGTGAGATGGCCTGGACCAAGCCGCACCCGCAGGCCTTCCGTCAGGTGGCTGCGGCTCTGGGAGTGGATCCGGCCGAGGCGGTCTATGTGGGGGACCGGCCCTTCGAGGACGTTCACGGGAGCCAAACGGTCGGAATGCGCGCCATCTGGGTCCCGCACTCGAAGATCCCTGTGCCACAGCAGGTTTGGGTCGACGTGACTCCCGACGGCGTCGCCAACGAGCTCCTGGACATCCTCGACATCGTGGACGGTTGGCTGTCTCGGTGAAGGACCCCTCGGCCACGACGCTCGCGCTCATGTGTCTGGCCGCCGTCTGTGCAGGGTGGGTCGACGCGGTGGTCGGCGGTGGCGGGCTCATCCAGCTCCCGGCGCTTCTGCTGGGGTTCCCGCAGGCGGCTCCGGTCCAGATCCTGGCGACCAACAAGCTCGGCTCGATCTGTGGCACGTCGGTGAGCGCGCTGACGTACTACCGTCGGGTCAAGCCCGACCCGAAGACCGTGATCCCGTTGGCGCTGCTGGCGTTCGGCGGTTCCCTGATCGGCGCTTCGCTGGCATCGCATATCGCGAGGGAAGCATTCAACCCGATCATCCTCGTCGTGCTGATCGGGGTAGGGGCCTACACACTGGTCACGCCAAGACTCGGCCGGGTTACCGATCTGCGCTTCTCCGGTCGCCGGCATGTCCTGGTGGCAACGGTGGTCGGCTTTCTGGTCGGCATGTATGACGGCGCGCTCGGACCGGGCACGGGTTCCTTCTTCGTGTTCGCCCTCGTCGGTCTGCTCGGATACACCTTCCTGCAGGCCAGTGCCAAGGCCAAGATCGCCAACTTCGCCACCAACCTGGCCGCCCTGGCCATCTTCGTGCCTGCCGGAGCGGTGATGTGGAAGGTCGGCCTGCTCATGGGCCTGGCCAACCTGACCGGCGGCTACATCGGCGCCCGCACGGCCGTGACCAGGGGCGCCGGGTTCGTCCGCATCGTGTTCGTCATCGTCGTGGGCGCGTTCATCGTCAAGATCGGTCTTGATGTCATCGCTCAGCTCACCTGATCATGTGAAGGGTGCGCGATCATGGCGAAGGATCGTGGCTGTCTGAACGACCACAGTCTTTCGCGTTGGTCGCGGAAACCGGTCAGCGCCAGCGCTCCAGCGCTGCAGTCAGCTCGTCGAGGTTCGTCACGGGGCGGTCACACACGAAGCCACGACACACGTACGCCGTGGCGCAGCCGGCCACCAAGGGGCGGTCCGCCAGCAGCGGAATCCCCGGCGCATCAGGCCATCCGTGGGCAGTGACCAGCCCCGGCGATGTGCTGGCGCGGGCGACGCGGATCATCTGCCCTGCACATGGCCCGTCGCCGACGATGGCGACCTGTTGGGGGCCGGCTGCCATCGCTTCGGCCACGGCGAGCGTCCAACCGGCGAAACGCGGGTCCCGATCTGCAAGACCCGCCGCGGCCGCGACACCAGCGTCGGCCGCCTCCCGGTGGCGGCGGGAACCCGTGAGTGCCGAATAGGTCAGGAGAGCGCCGCTGAGGGCGGCCTGGCCCGACGGCTCGGCGTTGTCAGCAGCACTGCGCGGTCTGGCGAAGAGCTGCTCGCCATCATCTGCGGTGTCGAAGAACCCGCCTTGCCCATCATTGAAGTGGGTGAGTGCCGAGTCGAGCAGATCGCCCGCCGTCGCCAGCCACCTAGCCGATCCGGTGGCCTGGTGCAATGCGAGAACGCCTTCGGCCAGATCGCCGTAGTCGTCGGCGACTCCCATCGCGGCTCCGACCACGCCGCGGCGTGAAGCCCGGCGAAGCCTGCCGTCAACCATGTGGACGTCGACGACGAACTGCGCGCACCTTTGCGCTGCGTCGAGGTAGGTCGGGTCCTCGAGCATCACGCCGGCCTCGCTCAGGGCGGCGATGGCCAGACCGTTCCAGCCGCTGACCACCTTGTCGTCCCGTGCCGGCTGGGGCCGAAGGTCGCGCGCGGCGAGTAACCGGCCGCGGATGCCATCCCACCACTGAGTGTCTTCGGGCTCCCTGCGGAGCTGCAGCGTCGAGAGGCCGAGTTCGAAGGTCCCGGAGCTGGTGACCTCGAGAAGCGCTGCCGCGCGTGGGCCGTCGTCCTCACCCAGCACCTCGACGAGCTGCTGACGCGTCCAGACATACGTCAGTCCCTCGACCGCTGCGGCATCGGCATCCAGAGCAGACGCGAAGCCGCCCTCGACCGTACCGAGGTCCCGCAGGAGGAAGTCTGCAGTCTGGCGTGAGACCCGTTCTGCAAGAGGTGAACCTGTCGCACGCCACAGATGGAGGTAGACGCGTAGGAGCTGGGCGTTGTCGTAGAGCATCTTCTCGAAGTGGGGCACCACCCAGCTGGCATCGACCGAGTAACGGGCAAATCCCCCGGCGAGCTGGTCATACATGCCTCCGCGGGCCATCGCCACGCACGTGCCCTCGACCATCCGCAACGCGCGGTCCGAGCCGGTGCGTCCCCAGCGGCGAAGCAGGAACTCCAGGACCATTGATGGCGGGAACTTCGGCGCCCCACCGAAGCCACCGTGCTGCACGTCGTATCCGCTGGATAGCCGCGCTTCGGCCTGTTCCAGCTCCATCGGTCCA
>DASVHT010000424.1:0-5488 GCA_036382455.1 Dermatophilaceae bacterium | reverse complement strand
AGAGGTGCCAGGTCACCTCGCTGGTCGTGGCGGTCGCCCTCCAGCCCTTCTGGTGGGCGATCGTGTGGTGCCTGCCGCACAGCAGTGCCCCGTTGAGCAGGCTGGTTTCCCCGCCGTCGACCCAGTGGATGATGTGATGGGCGTCTGCCCACTGTGGGGGCGCGGTACAGCCGATGATTGTGCAACCCTTGTCCCGCACCCACATTGCCCGCAGCATCGCGGGCGTGAACAGCCGTTTGGCCCGGCCCACATCCAGGACCTCCGAGTGGGTGCCCAGAACCGCCGGGATGATCAACGCGTCGCAGGCGATCCGACGGATCGTCTCGATCGCCAACAGCTGACCGGACAGGGTGGACCCGGCCCCACACCTGGCCTGCAGGTCTTGCAGGTCCACGGTGACGAACACGGCGGCCTTGGTCGTGACCGGTGCGTGCCCGCCGGCGGTGGCCGCGCGTCGGCAGATCTCCACCAGCGCCTCGCCGCGGCGCTGGTCGCTGTTGCGCAGGTCCGAACACGCCGGTGTCGGTTTGGGTGCCGACAGCGGCCCGAGCATCGCTTCGAGGACTTCCTTGCCCTCGGGGTCCAGCCGCAGCCGGTACTCGGCCATTCCGTCGTCATCCAACGGCTGGGACAAGGACACGCCGTGTTTGAGCTGGTCTTGGCGGCGCTGGAACTCTCCTTCATGCCCGTGGGCGGCGATGAGCTTGTCGAGCAATCCCCGGATCTCCCTTGGCCCGTGATCGGTGGCGATCTGGAGGAACCCCTCCCACACCGCCTCCACCGCCTCGTCGGTCAGCCGGGGACGGAGCTTGTCCATCTCGACCAGCGCCACCGCCGCGTTGCGGACCCCGACCCGCGCCCCCAACACGGCCGCGGCCAGGCCCACGTTGCGCACGGCCCGGGTGGCGTGTGTCACCGTGACCAGCTGCGCGGCCCCGCCGGCGTGGAAGGAGGGTGCCCACTGGATCACCCACGCCGCAGCGCTGGGGGCGTCCGACCCGGCAACCACGCCCCGGCTCAGGGCCTCACCCAGCAGGGCAACCCGGGCCGCCTCGACTTGCCGGGCCAGGTCATCAACGTCACGAAAGAACGGCCCCAGATCGGCGTTACCCACCCCAGAGGCCACCGCCCCCAACCCGGCCAGCAGCGAAGACGCCGCGGCCACCGCAGCGCGCCGTTGCTCGATCGACGGGTTCCCTGTCATGGCTTCAGCCTAGACGCGAGCGCCGACAGACCCCCGCCCTTCCAACCCGTTCACGCCCACGCCAATCACGTTGTGAACAAACATAATCAGTCCCACCCGATGAACCCCGAGCATACTGCCTAGATCGGCCGGCACACCCCGGACAAACTGCCTAGATCGCGCGCCTGACCCCGGACAAACTGCCTAGATCGCGCGCCTCAGGTGGCCTCAGAGCTGCTTGACCGCCTGGAGCGTGTAGCTCGCGGCCAGTCGCCAGGGTCGGTCACTCAGCCGCCACTCCCCGCGGTCGTCCCTGGTCATCTGCCCCGGCAGGGCCTCCCATGGGACGCTGTCGTGCTCGACCAGTCCCGTGATCTGCAGGTCCTCGTCCATCAGAGCCGTGACGATCTCGCCGAGTCCGTGGTTCCACGAGTGGGTCGTGTTGGCAGTGAAGACGGCATCGGTCTCGACATACGTCCCGCCGTCTTCCCACACAATGGGTTCATCACGCTCGAAGTACGGATAGTCAACAACAAGGAGGTCATCCGGGCGCTCGTCGGCGAGCGACCACAGTATCGGGTGGCCCTCACGGATGAACAGCCGGCCGCCGGGCTTGAGCAGCGCCCCGACCGTGGCCGCCCAGCGAGAGATGCTGGGCAGCCAGCAGAGTGCCCCGATGCCGGTGAAGACGAGGTCGAACTGCTCGCTACCCAGAGCGGACTTCGCGTCATACACATCGGACTCGACGAAGGTCACGTCGTCCCCGGACCTCGCGACCAGGGCGCGGGCCTGCTCGATGGATGCCGGCGAGAAGTCCAGCCCGGTCATCCGGGCGCCGAGGCGGGACAGGCTCACCGTGTCGGTGCCGATATGGCACTGCAGGTGCACCCCTCGCAGACCATTCAGATCACCGAGCAAGGGTCGGTCGAACCGCACCACGTCGCCGATGAAGGCCGGGTCGTCGACGAAGCGCTGCACGTTGTAGTCGGGTGAGGTCGCATGCGCCGGGGCCCGCTCATCCCAGTTGGCACGGTTGATGTCCCGGTAGTCGCCCATGCGCGCCGCCCTGACTCAGATGAGGTTGCCCGGATCGGCCGGGACGTCGATTGCGTTCTCCTGCAGTGCTTCCAGCGGTATGACGTCCAGGGCTCGCTCGTGCGTGGACGCCAGGACCACGGGAGCAGCCGCGCCATCAAGGTAGGCCTGCATCCAACGGACGGCGACAACACACCAGCGGTCTCCGGGCTGCAGGCCGGGGAAGGAGTACTCGGGTCGCGGGGTCGACAGGTCGTTGCCGACGCGTTGCTGGTGAGCCAGGAAGTCGGCGGTGACGACCGCGCATACGGTGTGGCTTCCCACGTCCTGCGGCCCCGTGCCGCAGCAGCCATCACGAAAGAAGCCGGTCATCGGGTCTGTGCCGCACTCTTCCAGCGGCCCCCCGAGAACGTTCAGCGCTAACCGGCCAGCCAGACTCATGGCCCCATCATGTCGGATTGGTTCAGGGGTGTGCGAGCACCAAGCCGAGCGCGGGGTCGTCGTTCGCCGAGCTGCGGGTCAGAGCTTGTGCATCTTGGCGGTCGGCGTGGCTACGCGTCGCGATCCCGACCCGAAGTCGGCGTCGACGGCAACACTTCCACTGACCGAGACGATGCGTCCCAGACCGTGGCGGTCGTGGGCGACGCGGTCCCCTACGACAAATATCTCGTCCGGTGGGATCGCATCGCGGGCTGCATTGAAGGGACTTGCTGGCAGACGCCGCCTGGGCGCGGATGGGGGCATACCCCTATTATCCCCCTCCCTGTCCCCGTATGCCGACAGCGACCTCCCAAAATCCCTCCGGTGGCCAGAACCGCCGCCCGGGTGAGGCGACGCCGACGGGATCAGCCCGGCACCCCGAAAGCGGTCAGTTCAGTGGCCGGATCCCCTCTGGCAGTGCCCCTCCGGCGTGAAGCTGGACGCTGAGATCCTGAAGTGCGGTGAGAGCGGCCCGCTGGATCCAAGGGCCAAAGGACAGCCGCGCGACGCCGAGCCGCTGGAGCTCGGACGAGGGCACGGAACCCGGTACGCCGATCAGGCTCACCTTGCGTTCCCCGATCCCCGCGACGAGGCGCTCGACCGTGGGGATGTCGAACCTGCCGGGGACGAACACGCATGCAGCACCGGCTTCGAGGAAGGCCCGGCCGCGCTCGATCGCGTCGAGCAGAACCTCCTCGGGGTCACGGTCCCCCGCCCTGAGGAATGCATCGGTGCGGGCGTTCAGGACGAACGAGATGCCCTCGGCCTCGCCGGCCTTGACCGCTGTGCTGACCGCCGTCACCGACTCGTCCAAGGGCCGCATCGCATCCTCGAGATTAGCCCCGACCGCTCCCACCCCGATCGCCCGGCGCACGGTGTCGGCCACGTCGCCGTACCCGGACTCCAGGTCTGCGCTGACGGGCAGGTCCACGGCTGCAACGATGCGCCCGATGGTGTCGATCATCAGGTCCAGCGGGATCTTCTCGCCATCGGGGTACCCATGGGACGCGGCGATCGAGTGACTGGCGGTGGCCAGGGCACGGCACCCCGCGGAGTCGGCGACGACCTTGGCGCTCACGGCGTCCCAGACGTTGACCAGCACCAGCAGCTCTGGATCGGTGTGCAGCTTCAGGAACGTGGCAGCCTTGTCCGAGAGGGTCATGCGCCCGACCCTAGCGCCGCCACCTGTCAGCCGCCGGCGAGCTCGGCGATCAGCGCCCCGAAGACCTCGTGATGCAGGTCGACGTCGGCTGTGGTGGTGACCGGCGACATGAGCGCCATGTTATGAAACGGCGTCAGGGAGATACCGCGGTTCAGCAGGTACAGGTGGATGAGGTCCTCGAGCTCGCCGTCGGCGCTCGCCGCCGACTCGGTGCCGTTGCGGGGGGCCGGGTTGGCGAAGCGGTACTCCGCACGCGCGCCGAGCTGACTCAGTGACCAGGGCAGGGAGTACCGATCGATCACGGACTGAACGCCGACGGTGAAATACGTTGCGGTGTCTATCATCTGCGTGAAGGCGTCGTCGGTCAGGACATGCTCGAGCGTGGCCCGGGTGGCCGCGACCGAGAGCGGGTTGCCGGCAAGGGTTCCGCCCACACCACCCATGTCGATGAGGTCAAGGTCGGTGCGGGCAAGGGCGCGGTCGGCGAAATCGGCGCTGAGGCCGTAGGCGCCCATCGGGATACCGCCGGCGATCGACTTGCCGATGATGAGGATGTCGGGCTCCAGCCCCCAGGCCCTTGTCGCCCCACCCGGCCCTGCCGAGAAGGTGTGGGTCTCGTCGTTGATGAGCAGCACGCCATACCGACGCGTGAGCTCGCGGACTCCCTCGAGGTAACCGGGCTCCGGCAGGACTATTCCGATATTGGTCAGAGCAGGTTCCATCAGAACGGCCGCGACATCGCCATGCGCGAGCTGCCGTTCGAGACCCTCGAGATCATTGAACTCGGCGACCCGCGAGGTGAGCGTCACGTCGACGGGACCGCCGACGTTGCCGGGCCGGCTCATGCCCTCACCGTCAGGGCCGACCACGATCAGCGACTCGTCCACGCTGCCGTGGTAGCAGTAGCTGTTGAAAAGGATCTTGGGCCGACTGGTCAGCGCCCGCACGAGGCGGGTGGCCCAGCGGTTGGCGTCGGTGGCGGTCAGCGAGAAGCTCCAGCGCTGGAGCCCGAAACGGCGGGTGAGCTCGGCCCCCACCCACTCGGCGTCCTCGGTGGGCAGCATCGTGGTGATGCCACCCAAGGCGCCGATGCGGTGCTGTATGGCGGCCACGGTCGCCGCCGGCGAGTGCCCCGCCATGGCGCCGGTGTCCCCGAGCGCGAAGTCGACGTATTCGAAGCCGTCGATGTCCCAGATGCGGTTGCCCAGCGCCCGATCGAGGTAGATCGGGAAGCCCCCGGCCTTCTTGTTCATCCAGGTCATGGGCACCTGGCCGAAGAGATGGTCGGCGCGGTGGTAGGCAGCCGCGGACCTCGGGTGGCGGGCAACGAAGTGCCGCTGCTCGCGCGCGTAGATCCCAGTCAGCCTGCCGCGTTCGATCATCTCGTCTGCTCCTTCGACTCCTGGGCAGTCGACCCTAGCGGCGGGACGAGAGATCCCCACCCTCGTGGCCTTCCCGAACCGGCTGGGCGCCGAACGATTGCTGCGCGGGGCGCGTCAGAAGGCCGGGGGTCGCCATCATCAGTAGTGCGTCAGTCAGGTCGTCGGGCTCGCCGTCGTCAGTGGGGAGAACCGGCGCAGGCGCAGGCTGTTGCTCACCACGAACACCGAGCTGAAGGCCATCGCTGC
>DASVHT010000423.1:0-15291 GCA_036382455.1 Dermatophilaceae bacterium | reverse complement strand
CCGCCCCACGCGGCGGCAACGCCGACGGCGCTGTGTGTGGCCCCCCGGTGGCCCCCCGAGACCACAGCGACCCCTCGGGCGACGGTCTCACTGACCGGGCCGAGGATCGTTCCCATGGTCGACTGAGGGTGATCGATGTCCGGCAAGAGGGCAGCGCCAGCGCAGACGGCAGCGCCGACGGCAGTCGAGACGAGGCCGGCCTTGGCGCCGAAGGCGAGGAACGCGGGCGCCCCGGTGAGGGCATGGGAGCGAGCGATCAAGACGTCCACCCACCCACTACCACGTTGCTAGCACGGACGCTACCAGCGGAGGCCAAACCTGCTACAGCATCCGTCCCAGCATCCGTCCCGCGACGGGTAGAGACGGCAGATTCGACGCCGTCTAAGCGTGGAAGGGTCTCCACTTCTCCTATCCGACGCAGGATGCGCCACGCCCGGCTCCGCCCTACCTTGCCCCCCTCGATAGCGGCCCCAGCGGCAGCGAACGCCGCCAGCTTCCGGCCCAGGGCGACCACCGAATCGGGGGCTACATCGCCGGGCAGCGCGGCCAGTAGAGCGGTGGCTGTCAGTCCGTCTACCGGAGCTGATAGCAGGATGTCTAGCACTGCTGATAGCAGCGGGTCGGCCGGTGCCTTGGCCTCCTCGACGACCGCGACAGGGATCGCCGCGACCTTCGGCCGCAACTGGCGAGCCCGAGTGACGACGTCGCGCCACGCCGCATCGGTTAGTCGATCGAGCTGAACCGAGAGGGTCGAGACCGGCGTGGTCAGCAGCGCTTCACCTCTCTTCGTGGGCAGCGCCAAGGTCGGTGCTTGACCGAGCACGAGGGCCGCGTCGGCCCCGTTCCTCAGCTGGAGGGCAACCCGCTGGTTGATCAGATTACGGACCCCGGATGGCAAGTCGTCCACCGAGGGCCGCTGCGTCGAGACGACCACCACGACCCCGATCGCCCGCCCCATTCTGACAATGCGCCCGAGCAGAACGTCAAGCTCGTCCTTCACGGCCTTATCCGCCGAGGCCCGAATGTCCTGGTACTCCTCCAGCAGAACCAGGACACCAGGCGGGCATTCTTCACTGCCGGCTGCATTCCGGCCCCGCACAATGTCGAGCACGGCCTTCAGCATCTCGACCGTGTCCTCGACGGCAGTCTCTTCGACACCGGACACGTATCTCGCACAAAGCCCCTTAGCGGAGCCGTAGTCTTTCCGGCTACCTTTTCCGTCGAGTAGGAATACCGTGGCTGATGCATCGAGCAGATAATGGCTCAGTAGGATGCGAGCCAATGACGTCTTCCCGGACCCCGGCACCCCCGCGATTAGGCAGTTGGATTCGTTCGTGGCTAATTCCACCACCTGCCCAGTCGACCCGCGACCGATGCGGACCGGCTGGCTGCTGTCGGCGGCCTCGCTCTTGCCCACTGCCGCCGGCACGGTCGCGCTCGACTGCGGGACTCCAACCCAAATGCGGACGACGTTTGGGGGTGCAGACACCACCGGCGACAGGTCGAACAGCGCCAGCGGCACGCGCAAGGCCGCCGCGAGCTGGGACCGCCGCGGCGCACAGTCGGCGTACACGACGCACTTAGGGAGAGCGAACGTGACCGCAGTCCCCGCGGCGTCAGTGACCCGCTTGCCCCGGAACCGGACCTTGGGGGGTAGATCCCCTTCCTTCGGCGCCGGGAGGATGCCCGCTGCGACGAGTGCGGACCCGATGGCCTCTTGCCGCCACCACTGCCGGGAGCGGCGCGCTCGCCGGTCCAGTTTCAGCCCGACCCAGCCGGCGTATCCGCTCACCGGGAGTGCCGCGACCCCGCCGATCTGCCACTCATGGCTGCCGAGCCAAAGTCGGCCAGCGGCGATGTAGGCGTCGCGGTGCTGCACGATCTCGATCAGGCTGTGGTGGGTGGCGCTCATAGCGACCACCCCGTGGTGCTACTCGGCTGGGGGGTCGAGCAGTCGGCGGAGAGCGTCTCGGCTGAACAAGAGCTTCCGACCGAGCCGGGGAACTGGGGTGACCTTGCCCTCATTGATCCACCGACGCAGCGTGCGCGGTCGAATGTGGAGGAACTCGGCAGTCTGCTCCAGGTCCATGAACTCCGGGCGGTCGTCGGCCATGTGATCAATCGTAGCGGCTCCTGATGCATGCAAAGTGCCCTCCAATGACAGTTAGCGCCGACACCGGCCGGCTGTAGGTAGCTCATAGGTCACTAGAGTAGCGCCTAACGGCCAACTATGTGCTAGCGTCTTCCCGTAGAGCGACGCGCCGGTCCGTAGGCGCCATCGGACGCCACCGGCGCCGCTCGGGAGGGAGCACGGAATGCCCGCTCAACACACCGTCATCCTGGCGGCGATCTCGACGACCGGCCTTGAGGCCTTCGTCAAGGCCGTCTTCATCACGCTGATCGTGATTGCCGCCGCCTCGGCCGTTTGGATGGCCGTGACCGGCAAGAAGAAGAAGGCGATGGACGTGGGCCTCGGCGTCGGCGTAGCTGCGGTGATCTTCGCTTGCGCGTCTACGACCGTGATCAGCAACCTCGGAACCTCGCTGCTGTCCATGTTCGGCCTCCAGTGACACGCCCCGCGCACGTGCCGGTCCTCGCTGTCCTGCGCGCCAACCGTCCCAAGGTGCTGGACACGTTCTTGCGGGTCCTAGCGATCTTGATGTCCGCGGCGTTCCTCGTCGCCATCGCCCGCCACCAACTCACCGACGGCACCGATCGTGAGCTGGTCGGTTTCGCAGCCGGTCTCGCCTACAGCCTCGCCGTCGTCGGCGTCGCCACCTTCGTCAAGTTCTGGGTTTGGGCATTCCGTCAGGTGGTGGCCGAGTGAGCGCCCTCCCGATGAGCGTCCTGCTTCTCCTTGTCGCGATCGGCTTCGGCTTCCTCGTTCCCTTCGCGTTCGGCTTCGACGTCGCCGCCTGGTTCGGCTCTGTGATCTCGAACGGGGTTTTCCGATGAGCGGCACCTTCGCCGGCTTCGTTCTCGGCTGCTTCGTCTCAGCCCTGGCCCTGAACGTCGGCGTCAAGACGCTCTTGGTGGCTATCGGGCACTGGCTGCGCCTGCTGCTCGGCTTCTGAGATGAGCGCTGGCCTGCTCGTCCTGTCCGCCGCGGTCTTCGGGCTGTTCCTCCCGACTCCAGCGAATCTGTTCGTTGGCCTCGCCCTCGGCATCCTGGCAGTACTCGTTCACCTGTCGCGCTTCCTGGCGACGCCATGAGAGTCGAGACGGATGATGCCGTCTTTCAGGTGACCAACCGATGGCTCGGCCCCTGGACGGGTCACCCGTTCCCGATCGCCGTGACTTACGGCTCCATCGGGATCAGCGTCGGCGTGCTGATGGCCATGTTCGCCGTCGAAGCCTTCGTCGGCATTCACGGCGGACTGCCACTCACCATCGCCACCTGGCTTACCGCGGTCGCCGCCGGCTACTTCATCGGCGAGAAGATCAGCCACGACGTCACCGGACGATCCGTCCTGCTGACCTTCCTGGCTGAGACCGACGGCGCCCTACGCGCCGACACCGAGGGCGAGCACGCCGTCCTACGGCCCGCCCTAGTCAAGAAGGTGACCCGACCATGACGACCCACGAACTGACCATGGAGTACACGCCCGCAGGGTCGCCGCCGGACGTGGCGAACGGGGTCGCGCCTCGCTGTTCCTGTGGGTGGAGTGGCGAGTATCGCCACGGCGGTCCCGGCGCCCACTCCTGGGCCGCCGAAGACGGCGACGCCCACCTAGCGCGGGTCACTTACGACCAGGTCATGCGCAGCCTCGGCATCAACGACAAGGACGCCACCCCATGAAGTCCGGAATCGCACTGAAGAAGGTGGAGGGCAACGTCACCACGTCCGGCACTGAACGGACGGCGTGGTTTTTGCTGGCCCCGGCCAGGTGGAGCTTTCGGTCAACGACCGAGTGCAACCAGCTCATCGCCTCGACCGCCCAGCGTCTCTCCGAGCTCGGCGGACGCCGGCTGCGCCTTCGGGTCACTAGCCGTCCCTATGCCGTGGCGGAGTGGGCAGCGGCCCTTGACGCCCAGTCGCCGAACGCTCTCCCTGGCTGGGCCGACCACCTGCTCTCCCAGCAGCGCCACCTCGGCGGCATGGTGCTGGCCGAGAAGCTGGCGTTCATCGGTGTGGACTTGAAGGTCGCAGCCTCGAAGCGCCGGTGCACCGAGATGGCCGACGAGATCGCCGAAGTGGACGCCGTCATGGCCGCCGCGGGCATGGATGCCGAGCCGGCGACTTCAGCCGACCTGGAGTACCTGATCCAGCGGTCGGTCTCACTCGGCATGCCAGCTCCGTTGGAGATGCCGCCGACAGTCGATGTCCTGGAAGAGACCGACCTGCCCGAGATCACGGATGGCGTCGAGTGGACCTGCGAGCCCTACGGGCGGTCGGTGAAGGTCACGGCCGAGGTCAACGGCGAGAAGGTCGACCGGTACGTGGTTGTCCAAGTGGCCGGGCGTATGAAGCCGCTCAATATTCCTGAGGCCGGCGAGCCTTGGTTGCAACGCCCCGACCGACTGCCGTTCCCGGTGGAGATCTCGGCCGAGATCAACGTCCTCGCGAACGAGAAGGTGACGAAGGGCTTCAACCACGCTCTCGCCCTCGTCCGCTCGCAGACGAGCATGTACCTGGAGCACAAGCTGGACCCGCCGTCGGCCCTTGAGCGCCAGCGCCAGACGGCCCTCGCCCTGGAAGATCAGGTGTCGGCCGGCTACGACGGGCTGCAAGCGCGGACAGAGTCGTGGATTAGGTATGCGGTCAGCGGTGCCACCGAGGCCGAGGCGCTGGACCGCGCGCGGCAACTGGCGAAGCTGTTAGCCCCCGGGATCACGCTCGTGCGCCCGAGTGGGCAATACGGGCTCGCTAAGGAGTTCGTCCCCGGTTCGTCGCGGTCGTCGGACGCCCACAAGCGTCACCTGCCCGTCTTGCACGTCGGTGCCGCTGTCCCCCAGGCCGCCGCCATGATCGGTGACAAGGACGGTCCGTACCTCGGCCGGACAGCTGGCACCAGCCAGCGGCCCGTCATGTGGAACCCACACGCGGCGATGGAAGTCCGTGAGCGGTCCGGCCTGCTCGTCGTCGCCGGGACATTGGGCAGCGGGAAATCGACCCTTTTAGGCAAGCTGGGCCACGACGGCGTCATCCGGGGTATCCAGACGACCCTACTGGACCCGAGTGGCCGCTTGAAGGCCCTCACGACAGTCCCCGCGATCGCGGCCGTTTCTCGGCATATCGACTTGATGAACGCCGAGGCGGGCGCCCTTAGCCCGTACCGCGTGGTCCCGGAGCCACAGGAAGTGGCCTACCCGTCGCACGCGGCGTACATCGACGCCAGGGCCGGCGCCGAGGCCGAGCGGCAGGAACTCTGCGAGGAAATCCTGCTGACGATCCTGCCGGCGAGCCTGGCCGATATGCCCTCGACGTTGATGGTCGTCGGCAAGGCCGTCCGGTCCATCCGTGGCCTCCAGACTACCAACCCGCACGCCGTGATCGAGGCCTTGCGCCACCTTGACGGCACGAACGCCGAGCACGGCCGAGACATCGCCGATGTTCTTGCCGGCCGCGCCGAAAGCCCGCTGGCCCGGCTGATCTTCCCAAAACACGGCTACGTCCCGCCGGAGACCGGCAAGGCGCCGCTGCTGACGGTGATCACGATGGCAGGGATTGCGCTGCCGCAGAAGGGCAGCAAGCGGCAAGACTGGACCACGGCCGAGCGCTTCGCGGTCGTGCAGCTACGGCTCGCCGCGAGCCTGGCGACTCGCTCGATCTACTCCACCGAGCCGAACGCCCGCAAGATGCTGATGTTGGACGAGGCGTGGGCGCTGACCCTCGTCGACTCCGGCAAGGCGTTCATCGAGCGGGTCTGCCGAGACAGTCGGAAGGTCAACCTGCGGGTCTGCCTGGCGTCGCAGGATGCGATGGAGCTCGTGGCCGCCGGTGTCGCTAACTGGGTGGACGCAGCCATGATCGGCACCACGACCGGCGCCGACGCGCAGCGGGACGCACTCAGCTTGCTTGGCGTCGAGGCCGGCTGCGGCTATGAGGCCATCTTGGGTGGCCTCAGCCAGCGGGACCGACGCAGCGGCAAGCGGTCGCCTGTCCGCGACTGGATCTTCCAGGACGGCAACGGCGGACTTGAAGTCATCCGACCGGATATCTCAGGTACGCCCGAACTGATGGCCGCGCTGGACACGACCGCAGACCCCACCAAGGTCATCGCCTCGAATGGCCACTTCGCAGCAGACGACCTCGACGAATTGGAAGAGCTGATGCCGGCATGAGACGAATCCTCGTTCCGGCGGCGGCCCTAGCGCTCGCTGCCTCGACCCTGACGGGCTGCGGGGGTGGATCTAGCCAAGCCGCTCCCCGCGGTGCCGTGGTGGCCTATTACGCCGCGCTACAGAGTGACCATCCCGCGAGCGCATGCGCCTTCAAGGCCGACGACGACTGTAGCCGGTTCTTGTATCTCACGCCTCAGAACGTCCGCGTGGCCGGCCTGACGATCGGCAAGGCTCAAATCCACGGCGACACAGCGACGGTGTCGGTGTCGCTCACATCTTGGGCCATGGCCGACAGTAGCGGCGGTCCTACCACAGAGACAGACTCACTCGTCCGCAAGGCAGACGGCAAGTGGTACCTGTCATGATCCGTCGCCTACGCAGGTCCGTCATCGGACGACTCGTCCCACTGCTAGCGATCCTGGCCTTCTTCATGATGACCGGCGGCCAAGGCGTAGCTAACGCCGACTGCTGGAGCTCGCCCGGCAGCCCTCCCGGTGTCCCAGCCCCGCAGGCTCCAAACTCGGGCTTCTCTGGCTCGATTGATCCCGGTTTCGGTAGCCAGGTCGGACAGCCTGACCTGGCTGAGCCGAACTTCGGCCCGTATGTGAATCAATTCTTCGTGAGGCCGCCTGCCTGGTCGGCCTACGATCATGGTTGCCAGCCCGACCCTGCCGGTACGGCCGGGATCCAGTCGACCCTCGGTAACTTCTTCATGGGTGGCGCGTCAGTCCTGACGTCGATCACGTCGGCGATCCACCGTCAGGTATCGCCACCTGACCTGCACTTTCTCGACGGCATCGTCAGGACCGGCACGCAGGCCGTCAAGGACGCTCTGTTTTCGCCGTGGATAGGGGTCTCTTTTTTAATCTTGGCTGGCTGGCTGGTCCTGCGAGCCATGAAGGGTGAGCTGCACGGCGTCTTTACTACTGGAGCCGCTGCTGTCGTCCTCGTCGGTCTGGCAGCCGTACTGGTTAACCAATCAGTACAGATGGCCTCCTATTTTGATCAGATGGCCTCGGACACGGTCGGTGGAATCTACAAGACGATGTCCCCCGATACCGGCGGAAACCCCTTCGACCCGGCATCTCCTCGCGCGGGTGCAGTGACCGACGTCGTTCTGTACCAGAACTGGCTACGAGGGATGGTGGGCGACCCGAACTCCGAGGTCGCGAAGAAGTACGGCACCCGGCTGCTCAACGACACCACCTATAGCCAGTCCGAGTGGGCCGCGATCCAGGCCGGCCACGCGAAAGAAACGGACATCGACAAGACGAAGGGTGACGACTTCACCAAGATCGCGAAGGAGATCCAGACGGACTACCCGAACGCCTACCGGGTCCTGCAGGGTAAGACGGGGGACCGCTTCGGTGCCGGGGCCTTCGCGTTCGTGTCGGCGCTGTGCGTGACACCGTTCCTAGCCTTCGCTGACCTGCTGCTGTTCATGGGTCTGCTCATGGTCCGCGTTGCGGTCGTCGTCTTCCCCGCCATAGCCATCGTGGCGATCTTCCCCCGGTTCCGCCACTTGGCTACCGGCCTGGTCGGCACCGTCGGTACGGGCCTGTTCAACGCCATCATCTTCGCAGCCGCGTCTGCCTTCGACATGTTGTTTATTCAGCAGCTCGTCGGGCCTGATTCCAAAGTTCCGCGATGGTTCGGGCTCGTCCTCTGCGCCCTACTGTCCGTCGGCCTGTACAAGCTCTTGAAGCCTCACCAGCAGTTCAAGAACATGACGTCGATCGTCTCCGACCCGCTCGACCGGGCTACCGCCGGGCCTAGGGCGAAGTTGGCCAAGGTCAAGGGCAAGGCTCAGGAGGCAGCCGAGGGTGCCGGCGCGGGTGCCCCCGCCGGTCCTGAGGGTGCCGCCGTCGGTGCGGGGGTCGCAATGGCAGGCCCCACGCACACGACCCCGCAGGCGAGGCCCGAGGGCTGGACACGTCCACCAGCCGCACAGAATGCGCCGCCGCTGGCGAGGGTGATCCAGGCGGGCTCCGCGCCCACGTCGGCTCCGAGGGCGTTGCCGCCTGCCGCGACACCCGCGGCTGGTATCGCGGTGTCGTCGAACGGGCACTCGACTCCGACGGCGAGGGTGCCACTCGACGTATACGACGCCCCGGTGAAGCCGGCCGACGACGTCCCCGTCTTCACCCCGTGGCAGCGGCCGGCGATCGACGCACCGACGGTGGCGCCCGCACCCGTCCCCCACGACGGGGACCTGACGGTGGCGGATGGCGTGGTCGCGCATCGGGTCTACAACCCCCAGACGAAGACATTTGAGGTGTCCTAGACATGTCCGTTGAAGAGAAGGTTACAAACGCCAGGGAAGTCGTCGCCGACGTCGGACGGCTCGCCGCAAGGTGGGTTCTGTGGAGCCGGAAACGGTTGGTGCTGGCCTTGCTGGCAGTCCTCCTCGTCGGCCTCGCAATAGGGCAGTTGACAGGTCCCGCGCACCCCGGGAAGGGTGCCGCTACAGGCGGCAACAACGGGATATCCACAGGTCAGAATCCGGCGCCGCGAACAGACGTTCCCACGCCCTACCTGACGCCACCTGTTTCCCACGCCGTAGACGAGGCCACCGCCGTCAAGTTCGTCTCGGCCTATCTGTCCCACGCCCCGAAAACCCGCTGGCTGGCGACGATTAAGGTGCTCGCGACTCCGGCGACCGCCGCTAGCCTCGCTGGCGTCGATCCGACCAAGGTGCAAGGGACTAAGGTCACCGGCCCCGGTACCTGGTCGCAAGCCGGGATCGACGTCCCGACTGACGCAGGCTCAGTCACTGTCACGGTTGATCCCGCCTCCGGTCTGGTCTCCGACATTCAGCCCGAGTCGGCCGCCACGCCCAACGTCGCCCAGGGTAAGTGAAGCGCGCGGTCATCGTCGCCGCCATCGGGGGCGTCTGCCTGCTCTTGCTAGTCGTGTTGCTTCCCCTCCTTCTGCTCCAGCCGGACGCATCGGCGTGTGGCACCACGGCCGCCCCCGCGGACCTCGTGGCGCCAGCGGCAGGCGGTGGGAAGGCCGTTGGCTCATACACCGCCGCGCAAGTGTCCGTTGCTGGGCAGATCGTTGCCGCCGGCAAGTCGCTCGGCGTCAGCCCTCGTGGGCAGACGATCGGGATCATGACAGGGATCGGCGAATCCGGGCTAGCGCCGATCAACGTCGGGGACTCCGCCGGGCCGGACTCACGAGGCGTGTTCCAACAGCGGGCCGACGGCTGGGGCACCTACGCCCAAAGGATGGATCCGTTCCAATCTGCGGTGTCATTCTTCAAGGCTATGATCACGACGCCCTACGACACGATGACACCGACTGCGGCAGCTCATCTCACGCAGCGGAACGCAGACCCCGGCTACTACACCAAGTTTTGGCCGGACGCCGTGATGCTCTACTCGCAGATCACTGGCGACCCGAACATGGCAGCGGCGCTCGCGGTGCCAGCCGTCGGCGCCGCTCCCGCCGCGCCCGTCTCTTGCACGCCGTGCCCTCCGGCGGGAGGGGACTACAACGGGACCGATCCCGGACCGGGGTCGCAGGACCCTACAACTCACCTGACGCCGAGGCTGACGGCTCTCGTCGCGGCAGTGAAGGTGCAATTCCCGGAGTTTGTCGAGGTAGGCACGTGGCGGCCGACCGACCCCTACCCCGATCACCCGAGCGGACGGGCTGCCGACTTCATGATCCCGGGCGACTACAAGTCGCCGGCTGGGATCGCCGAGGGGGACAAGCTCGCTGACTGGATCAACGCCAACGCTCCCAAGTTCGGCCTCCAGTACGAGATCTGGCGCCAGCGTGATCGCAACGCGGGAGGGGACTGGATCCCGATGAGCGACCGAGGCTCAGACAATGATAACCATTTCACACACGTGCACGCGACGGTCTCGGACGCACCGGCGGCCGGCGGAGCCAACCACGACGGGCCGCTGGCCGCGCCGGCAGCCCCATGCCCGGCACCCGCCGGTGGTGCCACCGGGGGCTTCGCCCTGCCGCTGCCTAAGGCTGCACTGACCCCCGACGTGTTGGCTAAGCCGCACCACGACTCTCCCGGCGCTGACTTACCGGCTCCGACCGGTACGCCGATCTACGCCGTCGAGGGGGGCACGGTGACTTTCGCCGGCCCCGTGCAAGGGTTCGGAGATAACTTCGTGGCGGTCAAAGACGCCGCTGGGTGGTCGTGGTACTACGGCCATGGCAGTTCGCATCGAGTGGTGACTGGCCAGCACGTCAACGCTGGCGATCAGATCGCGTCGGTCGGGACCGAAGGCTTCTCGACCGGCCCTCACCTGCACCTAGGGTTGAACGCTCCCGGCCAGGACGTCCCCACGACCGCGCCAAGCTACTGCCCGCAGACCGTGCTGACAGCTCTGTGGGATGCACAGCCGGCCCCCGATCTTGGTGGACTCTCAACTACTGCCTGCATCGGCGGGCACTTGTAGCCCTCCCCATTCGACTTGACTGTACCTACGTCCTGTGCTTGAATGTACCTACACCACCAGTGAGAGGACAGGCACATGACCTCCACCGAGTACATCGCCCGAGACGCCGAAGCCCGCGAGGAACTGGCCGCTGCACAGGCGCTTCTCAACTGCCCGCCCGCCTACCTCGCCCGCATCGGTGTCTCAGAGCAGGCGATCGCCGAGGCGCGTGCCCTCGTGCAAGCGAGCACCGGGCGATGACCACCCGCTACCGCTGCTCGTCGCAGCTCTCCCCCCTCTGCACCCGCGGCGACGGGCGCCCCACCCGCAAGTCCTGCAAGTACTGCGGGTCCGTGTTCGTCGTCCAGCACGGCACATGGGGCGCATTCGTCTGGACCGGCAGCGGCCGCTACTCCGAGGCCGGCGCCCGACGCACGTTCGCCAGCGAGAAGGTCGCCGACCGCTGGGCGGCCGCGCGGGAGCTAGTCGTCCGCTGGATTCCCGAGATCACCCGATGAGCGAGAAGGGACAGGCCATGACCACCGATCAAGAGCAGCGCGACAGGCTTATCAGTCAGACGTCGATCACCGCCTGCACCCGCTGCGGGCGGACGGTCGAGCAGGTCGTCCCCGGTGCGCGCTGCCGACACGATCCCATGGGCGAGCACAAGTGGTGGACCGGCACCCGCCGGGAGTGGTTCGCCCGATGAGCAAGCGAAGCCACAACGTCCGAATCGACGAGGACCTGTGGGCGGTGGCCCGTAGAGCAGCAGCGGCGGAAGGCAGGACGATCACCGACGTGGTCGAGGCCGCGCTGCAGGACCTGGCGTGGCGGTGGCAGCCCATCGAGCGCTTGGAGGCGCGCCTAGACGCGATGGAGGCGCGGCCGCAATCCGACACCGACCCCGGCGCCACGTCGGGTCCCAGTTAGACGGCGACGGGCAACCGCTCACCGCTGAGACGGCCCCCGGCCGGTGGCAAGACCGAGCCGGGGACCTAGGACCAGTCCCTCTGGAGGACAGATCCGTGGCACACATCCTGGCAGTACCGGACCGAGGTCCGCTGCCCGCACTGCACGAAGCCAGGCACTCAATCGACCTGGCCATACAAGACGCACGCAGAGGCCGCGGCATTCGCTACGACACATTCGTGGCCATCTCGACCCTGCGACAGCTCATGGACGAGCTGGAGGCCGTGGCGTGATCACCTGCCGATCTTGTCTCCTGGTGCTCCCCGCTGACGCCTACCCGCGCGGCGGTGCCGTCCTACCACGATGGGACGGTTACTGCATCGAGTGCATTTGCTCCCACCAAGGCTGGGGACACGGCCTGACCGAACTCGTCCTTGCGCACGCTGGGACTGTGGCATGAGCCGGCACTGGCCGTATATCAGTGGCTGGTGCTCCCCGAGCGGTAACGGGCACCTGCGCTGCCTAGGCGCCTACGGCGCACCGGGTCCGGTCAGCCGTTGCCACTGCGCTTGCCACAACAGCCCGGCACGCTCGGCAGTGGACGGCCAGCTCGACATGATCGAGGCGACACCATGAGCCGCCACTGGGGCGGTGGTGAGGATCGCCACCGACAGGTCACCTATGTGGTCGACGCAGCGACGCCACTATCCGTGCTCGGCGACGTCGACGGCTACATGACGCTGATCATGGGAGAGAACCGTGGCGTAGTGCTCCGGCTATCTCCCCTCGGCGCGGCGCGGGTCGTGCGCCTACTCCAGGCGGCGGAGTTATGACCCACCAACCGGTCTGGGGTGGCAACGGTCGCCTGTGCTGGGTCCGCTGCTCGTGTGGGAGCTTCACTAGCGGCGCCCACCGCTGCGTGGCCGACGTGCAGCGCGCATACGCCGCCCACCTAGCCCGGCTGGTGCAGCACGCCGGCGTGGCATGACCGCTACAGCGACCCCGCGTCCACGTGTGTTTCACATTCACCCCCATTCTGCTTGACACGTGTCTACGGTCCGTGCTTGACTGTGTCTACACACGGAGGGGACAGGCCATGACCCACCAACATCACCTAGCCGTCGAGAACGCGGTCCTCGATGTTCACTGCACCTGCGGGCTGCTGGGATACGCCGAAGGTCCCTACGTGCGCGACCGCGCAGCGGAACGTGCGGAGGCTCGCCGACAGCGGTCGCTGCGGACCACCGAGGACCGCATGATCGACAGCGCCAACCGGGTGCGGCGGTACAGGAGGACCGGACGATGATCGCCAACATCCCTGCCACCGAGCACACCTACGCGAGTGTCACCCGAGACGACGGCTACATGCGGATGGAGTGCTCCTGCGGCAAGCGCAGCCGCTGGTCGGCGCTCTGTCGGCCGGTACAGAACGCGCAGGACCGACACGCCGACGAGGTCGCCGGTAGCTGGGCGGCACGACACCGCGACGGCTACGTGTTCGGCTACGACTCCCGCTACCCGCTCTAATCGACCCGAAGGGACAGGCCATGAGCACCACAACCACCCGCGGCCGCAGCCTCGCGGACGTCCGCTCGGCCGCTGACAACCGTCGGATCGTTGCCCTCGCCCTCGCCGACCTGCCCGACGAGGCACTAGACCCGGCGACCCTAGACGGCTTCGAGTTCGGCTCCAAGGTCCTGATGGCCGCCGCCGAGGCTGCCTGCCAGTCCGAGACCTACGTCAACGTGCGGACGTTTGCGCACCGACTACACCGCGAGTTCTGCTCCGGTCGCCTGACCCCATTCGCGCTCGGACGCGGCGCGCGACTGCGACGGATACCCGCTCTGACTACGCGACCCCGATAGCTCGACTACCGACCGTGCACGGACCTACCGAGAGGACATGCCATGACCTCCATGCCGCACCTGACCAATCATCACCCCGACCGTTGGTGGCCTGGCTGTGACTGCTAGTCGTGCAGTACCCCGCCGGGCAACGACGACCCAAGCGACGGCGCGGTGAACGCCGACGGCGCCATGTGGGGCGAGGGTCGCTGGCACCTGATCAAGATCCTGCCGGTCGTAGGCGTGCAGCGTGACGGCGAGCAGGCCACCTGTTCGTGCGAGTGGGAAGGCACCACGCGCAAGGGCTCCTACTCGTACATCGCGGCGAGTGGGGACGCCGAGCGCCACACGTGGGCGGTGAGCCACTGATGGCGAAGATTGACCGACACTTCCGGGTCGACCCCGAGCTGTGGGCGGCCGCCCAGGTAGCGGCAGCGGCCGAGGGGCGGACAGTGACCGATGTCCTGGTCGCCGCGCTGCGCCGGCTAGTGGCCGGGCATGACTAGGCCCGTGAGCACTCCCGCCCAGTCGACGATGGGCACCGACCCGCAGACCATCGAGGCGGTCGCTACTTGGTTGGAGACGTGCTGCCGTGGTGGCTCGCTGGCGCAGCGGGCGGAGTTCGCTGCGGCGCTGCGACTGGGGGCGTGGCGGGATGACCTGCCCCGGAGGACAGCGGCGCGAGACGTTCCCCATGCCCGTGCATACGCCGAACGGTGGATTCGATCGCGGATCGAGCAACGGCGCATCCGGGGTGAGGTCCGGCGAGCAGCAGACTCCGGTGCCGAGATGTTGGTCGACGCATTCGGCCGGCCGAAGGGACACAACCTTCGGCAGTACCGAAAGGTGATCACGGACCTAGGCATGGCCGGCGAAAGACCTGCCGCCACGCGCGTCTACGAGTACAACGCGGACGGCACGACCACCATCTGCGACGGTGCCGGGAGAGTGGTCGAGACATGGCCCACGCACCGGCCGCCTCGGTCCTCCTCGCGGCTCGTTGGGCACGCGCCAAGGCGGGTTACATGCCTACGTTGCAAATCTGGGCAGGGTCACCCGGGGTGCGAGTGCGGCGAGTGGTGGGCCGATGCCGATCATCTTCTGAATGTCTCAGCTCGGCGAGCGCGGGAGTGGCACTTCGACCACAAGCTCGCTATACGTCGCCGCGGCTGACCCTCTTGCTGATGATCTCGCGCGGCAGAATTACGCGACCCCGGCGGCGCGACTACTGACCGTAATACCCCAGAGAGGACAGGCCATGACTCAGGACTCGACGACACGGACCCCGGAAGAACTCGGCGGTGCGATTGACCGCCAGTTGCGGCGAACCGTTCGTGCCTTCGCGGATGCCTACAGCGGCGACACGCTCGTCCAGGCCGGCGAGACGCTCGCGGTGGCGGCGCCCTTCGTCTCCGATCAGGCCATCGATATGGTCGAGTTCCTGCTCACCGAGCTGCGAGCGGTCCGACCCAGCTAACCCCGTCGCTGCCGGCCACCCGGCCTCTGCCCTTCGCGGGTGGGGGCCGTTGCCGTTGCGCGGGGCGATTCGCCGAAGGGCAGGGCACCATCCTGCCCGTAGCTGCCGTAGAAGCGCGCCGCTAGGGACCCGCGGTCGAGGTCGGGTCCCGAAGATGGTTTCGCGTTTGGAAACGATCTTTTCGGGTGGCCTTGATGGTGGGGAGCGGTGTGCTAGGCAGCCCTGCGCCTTAGGAGATAGTGCGACGCAGTCGCTTGGCATTGTCCTGTGCTCTGCGATGTTGCCCGCGCCGTCACGGTAGAATCGTCGGCGAGACCCCACCGACCGTCGAGGCCACCATGGCACTACAGCCGAGCACCGCGCAGATCCA
>DASVHT010000422.1:0-4777 GCA_036382455.1 Dermatophilaceae bacterium | reverse complement strand
GGTAGCCGAAGGGCTCCCCGCCCGGCGGGTGGCACGACCGGCTGTCATCGACGCATGACAGGCTGGGCGGGTGAGTCCAGCTACCTCCCCGACCGGCGTGCCGCCATACGTGCTGATCTCCGGTCCGGAGAGCGTGCTGGTTGAGCGTGCGCTCGCCTCGACCTTGGAGGCACTGCGTGTCGGCGACCCCGATCTTGAGGTCATCAAGCTGTATGCCGATGGCTACCAGGGCGGCTCCCTCGGCGTGCACGCGTCCCCCTCGTTGTTCGGCGGGACCACGGTGATCGTCGTTCACGACCTGGATGAGGCACCGGACGAGCTGCAGACCGACGTGCTGGACTACCTGGCCGCTCCCGGCGACGAGATCACGCTGGTCGTGACGCACAAGAGCGGGCTGCGCGGCAAGAAGGTTCTCGACACCCTGAAGAAGGCCGGGGCGCGGGTCATCGACTGCCCGTTGATCAAGTCGGAGGGCGACAAGACGGCGTTCGCCACCAACGAGTTCCGCAGCCAGGGCCGCAAGGTCACCCACGACGCGGTGCGGGCCCTGGTCCAGGCCGTCGGCCGGGATATCCGTGAGCTGGCCGCCGCCTGCGCACAGCTCGTCGCCGACACCGAGGGGGTGGTCGACGAGGCGACGGTGGAGAAGTACCACGGTGGCAAGGTCGAGGCGACCGGCTTCAAGGTTGCCGACGCCGCGATCGCCGGCAACGCGGGCGAGGCGTTGCGACTGCTGCGCCACGCGATCTCGGCTGGTGACAACCCGGTGCCGATCGTCGCGGTCCTGGCGATGCAGCTTCGCCAGATGGTGCGGGTCGGAAGCGCAGGTCGCGGCTCCTCCGCTCAGCTGGCCAAGGTCCTGTCCATGGCGCCGTGGCAGATCGACCAGGCCCGAAAGAAGCTCAACGGCTGGGATCCCGACGGTGTCGGTCGCGCTATCCAGGCTGTCGCCGCCGCGGACTTCGACGTCAAGGGCGGCGGACGTGATCCCGTCTATGCGGTCGAGCGTGCGATCCTGACGATCTGCAGCTCCCGCGCCACCTCCACCTGATCCTCCATTTGCGCTTGTTGCCCCGAGACCACCGAATCGGGGCTGGGGAAGCAGGCATTCGGTGGTTTCGGCGCAACCAGCGCTCGGGGCAGAGGCGCGACAGACGGACGCGGCAGGGCTGCGGTTTGGCCGGGCACCCCCTTCGCTGCTAGATTTGCCCTTCGCGCGCTCAGGTCGTGCGCATGCGGTTCCACCCAGAGCGGCTCAACCACGGGTATCCCCACGCCCGGTCCCGAGTCGCGTCTGTCGCCCTCATGACAGAGCACCATCGACCTACCCGAATGTGAGAAAGAGTCCTCGTGGCAAATATCAAGTCCCAGCTCAAGCGAATCAAGACAAACGCAATCCGCACCGAGCGCAACAAGGCCGTGAAGAGCGAGCTCCGCACCTGGATCCGCAAGTTCAAGACTGCGGCCGACTCCGGCGACGCGGCCGCTACCGCCGACGCTCTGAAGGTGGCCTCGACCAAGCTCGACAAGGCCGTGAGCAAGGGCGTCATCCATAAGAACAGCGCGGCCAACAAGAAGTCGGCCATGGCCAAGAAGGCTGCGTCCCTCTAGGAACCCCACGCTTTCGAATACTCGAAGGGCCGTTACCCCTTCATTGTGGCGGCCCTTGGTCATGTCCAGGGCGGCCCTTGGTCATGTCCAGGTGTGGCTGCCCGTGGCAGCCGTGCTCGAACACCGCCCGGGGGCCCGGCGGTTGACCTGCGCTAACCTGTGGACATGCGAAGCACGCTGCTCCTTAGTCCGCCGCGTTGATCCGACCGGACCTCAACGCGGCAACCCCTCCTGCGCGAGGGGTTTTCTTATGTGTCGGTCCGGGGCCCAAAGGAGCATGAACCCGCAGGACGACGAACAGAGGACGCGACGATGAGCGACACTCCGTACCGATATACGGCCGAGCTGGCCGAGCGCATCGAGCTGGCGTGGCAGGACCGCTGGCAGAGCGAGGGCACCTTCCACGCCCCGAACCCGGCCGGCCCGTGGGCTGACCCCGAGGGTGTTGCCGGCCGCGAGAAGCTCTTCGTCCTTGACATGTTCCCCTACCCTTCCGGCGCCGGCCTGCATGTAGGGCACCCGCTGGGCTTCATCGCCACCGACGTCTATGGGCGTTTCCAGCGGATGATGGGCAAGAACGTCCTGCACACCCTGGGCTACGACGCGTTCGGGTTGCCGGCAGAGCAGTTCGCCGTGCAGACCGGACAGCACCCGCGCAAGACCACTGAAGAGAACATGGTCAACATGCGGCGTCAGCTGCGCCGGCTGGGCCTCGCTCACGACGATCGTCGCGCGATCGCGACGATCGACCCCGAGTTCTACAAGTGGACCCAGTGGATCTTCGTCCAGATCTTCAACAGCTGGTATGACGAGTCGGCCGCGGGTGGGCGCGGAAAGGCCCGGCCGATCAGTGAGCTGGTCGCAGCGCTGGAGTCGGGGAAGCGGGCTACTGACTCGGGCGTGCCCTGGGCCTCGCTGTCCGCCGATGCGCAGCGCCAGGTCATCGACGACCACAGGCTGGCGTACCGATCCGAGGCGCCGGTCAACTGGTGTCCGGGGTTGGGCACGGTTCTGGCCAATGAGGAAGTCACTGTTGACGGTCGGTCCGAGCGCGGCAACTTTCCGGTCTTCAAACGCAACCTGTCCCAGTGGATGATGCGCATTACCAAGTACTCCGACCGGTTGGTCGACGATCTGGAGCGTCTGGACTGGCCCGAACCGGTCAAGCTGATGCAGCGCAACTGGATCGGGCGTTCGTCCGGGGCCAGGGTGTCGTTCCAGGCCCCGGTCGCTGACGGCTTGCCTGTCGCTGACGGTTCGACGCCCGTCGCGGGCGGTTCGACGCACGTCGCCGACGGTCCGACGACCTCAGCGGACGGTGTCAAGACCGTAGCGATCGACGTCTTCACGACCCGTCCGGACACGCTGTTCGGTGCCACCTTCATGGTTCTGGCGCCGGAGCACCCGCTCGTGGATTCCATTGTCCCCGCCGGTGATTGGCCCGAGGACACGCGAGAGGCGTGGGTTCCGGGCGGCCGCCAGAACGTGACACCCAGGGAGGCCGTCGCGGCATACCGGCTGGCAGCCTCGCGCAGGAGTGACATCGAGCGGCAGTCCGAGGGCAAGGACAAGACCGGAGCGTTCACCGGCGCCTTCGCGACCAATCCCGTTGACGGGCGGTCGATCCCGGTGTTCGTGGCCGACTACGTGCTGATGGGCTACGGCACCGGAGCGATCATGGCGGTGCCCGGTCAGGACGTGCGTGACTTCGAGTTCGCGACCAGGTTCGACCTGCCGATCATCAGAACCGTCCAGCCACCTGCGGGTCACCCCGACGACGAGGCCTTCGTCGGCGACGGCCCGGCAATCAACTCCGCCAACGCCGAGATCTCTCTGAACGGGCTGGGCGTCACCGAAGCGAAGGCCAAGACCATCAAGTGGTTGCAGGACAAGGGTCTTGGCGAGGGAACCATCACGTACAAGCTGCGCGACTGGCTGTTCTCCCGGCAGCGCTACTGGGGCGAGCCGTTCCCGATCGTCTACGACGATGCCGGCAACGCGATCGCCGTGCCCGAGTCCATGCTGCCTGTGCTCCTGCCCGAGGTCGCCGACTACTCGCCGGCCACCTTCGACCCCGAGGACGCCATGTCCACACCGGCGCCGCCCCTGGCCCGGGCGCAGGAGTGGGTCAACGTCGAGCTGGACCTGGGCGATGGCTTGAAGCACTACCGCCGAGAGACCAACACCATGCCCAACTGGGCCGGTTCCTGCTGGTACGAGCTGCGCTACCTGGACCCCGCCAACAACGAGACCCTGGTTGACCCCGAGGTGGAGAAGTACTGGATGGGCAAGCAGGCCGAAACCGTTGTGGGGGCACCGGTCGGGGCGCTGGACCCTGGTGGCGCCGATCTCTACGTGGGCGGCGTCGAGCACGCGGTCCTGCACCTCCTGTACTCGCGGTTCTGGCACAAGGTGTTGTTCGACCTCGGTTACGTCAGCAGCGAGGAGCCGTTCCGCAAGCTGTTCAACCAGGGCTACATCCAGGCCTATTTCTTTCGCGACGACCGCGGCCAGGCGGTGCCCGCAGCAGAGGTGGTGGAGCACAAGGCGTCTGGCGAGGCGTCATACACCTGGAAGGGACAGCCGGTCAGCCGTGAGTACGGGAAGATGGGCAAGTCCCTGAAGAACGTGGTCACGCCGGACGAGATGTTCGAGGCCTACGGCGCGGACACGTTCCGGGTCTACGAGATGTCGATGGGCCCGCTGGACCTTTCGCGCCCGTGGGAGACCCGGGCTGTGATCGGTGCCCAGCGTTTCCTGCAACGACTGTGGCGAAACGTGATCGACGAGGTCAGTGGCGAGGTGACGGTCAGCAACGACGCGCCCGACGAGGCCACGAAACGGTTGTTGCACAAGACAATCGACGCGGTCCGGACAGACTTCGACGGCCTGCGCTTCAACACGGCCATCGCGCGTCTTATCGAGCTCAACAACGCGTTGACCAAGCTGCCGAGCGTGCCGCTAGAGGGGGCCGAGGCGCTGGTGGTCATGACGGCTCCGGTGGCGCCCCACATCGCCGAGGAGCTGTGGGCCAAGCTGGGGCACCCGGAGTCGCTGACCTTCGAGGCCTTCCCGGCGGCTGACCCCGCTCTCCTCGTGGACGCCACCGTGACCTGTGTCGTCCAGGTCCAGGGCAAGGTCCGCGACCGCCTCGAGGTGGCCGCGG
>DASVHT010000421.1:0-2881 GCA_036382455.1 Dermatophilaceae bacterium | reverse complement strand
GCCCCGCCGATAGCAGCTGCGCACGACGCGACCAACGACCGTTCGCTCGACGTCGTACCGTCCACACCGTGGCCAACGCCAGATACGACGCCGTCGCAGACTTCTAGCGAGACCGGCTGGACGGACTCCTACGCCTGACGCGCGGCACCGCGTGCAACTGCACAGCGATCGCATCGAGACAAACCGTCAGTGGACGTGTCTCATGCCGGGCTAACGGGCGTAGCCCAGCTGATGACTCACGCCGCCGGTGTAGCGCAGACAACGCAGACGTCTCTCCAGGCCAACACCCGATCCGATGGATGATCAAGGCTAGGCGGGTGCCAAGAACACTGATATCTGTGAGAAGCCCCAACCGTAGGCTTGGCTCCAAGATTGTCCAATGCCAATGAACTGCTCTTGAGCGGTGACATCACCCCACGCACTAATCGTGACATATGGCTGTTTGCTCTCCAAGTCACGCGATTGCTGCCGTGCTCCGACAATGCGGAACCCTTGGCTCTGGCTATCACTGCCTGCCGTAACGTAAAACGAAATGTTCGAGTAAAGCCAAGCGCGTTCCAGATCAAGGTAAGCGATTGAGCTGTAGGCCTCTACTTCAAACGGGGTGCGACTTCCCCACAGAAAGGCATCTTCCACGTCTACCCCCCCACCGACCTCACCCCAATTTTGCCGTCCTCCTACGACTTTGAGAGCACCAAGCGCTGCGGCTTGATCGGTACGGAAGAGCCAAGCATAGCGCACTCTATCCGCGGCGCTGCCCGCAAAGCCGGTAGGGAGGAGACCTTGACCAAGCAACTGTTGATCCGCTGTAATCAGTCCCCATTGGTGGACAATGCCAGGGGTTCCCTTGCTGTCAAGGTTGTAATACTCCTGATAATAACCACCCGCCAGGTACCCTTCGTCTGGCATGTTCTCCCACCTCGTTTCCTCCAGCCGGACATGCAAACGATGGGTGGAGTCGATCGGCTCGTCCCAGCGAAGCTCGGTCGCGGCTTGCCGCTCGGCCGACCCTCATCTCGCGATCCGGATCCGCGGCATGTCGCTATTCAGCCTCGGTGAGCCAGGCGGCCCCTATGGTCGTCGACCACCATGCTGCGGCTCCTGTTCTCATCAGGATCGACTGACTGATGACATGACGTAAATAACGGGTTCGCGCGCCGTTTGGGTAGCGGCGAGGCCGACGCGTTGGGCAGAGCGCGGCGGTGCCGACAACGTCATGTTCCTTCAGGGGAACCCCACATATTCGCACGGGATAATGGTGGACATCTCCGCCTTCCTGCGTGTTGATGTTGTCCTGGTGCCACCGTCGATGGTTGCGCCGCCGCTGCCGATAATGCCGAAAAACGCCTTCCAGACGGGGAAGACCTCGCCGTAGTCGACTATGCTGTATAACGCGACAAAGCCCAGAAGGATTTTGGCACGCCACCACTGGGCGGGTCAAGGCGTTCGCGTTGACTCATCAAAGATGCGCGCCGGGGGGGGCGTTGACTCATCGGGGAATGCGCGCGTAGAGCGCGGCGGCGGTGCGGTGCATGCACTGCCGGTAGGCCCGAGGGATGGGACTGACGATGAGCCAGCGACAGGCGGTGACCAAGGCGACCGCTGCGCGGTACGAGCGGGCGAGCCGGGTCGAGAAGGGCACGATCCTCGACGAGCTGTGCGCGACGACGGGCTGGCATCGCAACCATGCGCGCAAGGCGCTGAGGCAGGCGCTGCGGCCGAAGGTGGTGCGTCCGCGCCGGCCGCGGGCCGCCGTCTACGCCTAAGGGGGCGGACGTCATTGTGGCGCTGCGGTTCTGCTGGGCGGTGTTGGACGCGCCGACGGGGAAGCGGCTCGCGCCGGTGATGGGCGGCCTGGTCGCGGCGTTGCGCCGCTGCGGTGAGCTCGACGTCAGCGACGAGGTCGCGGCCGCGTTGGTGGTGATGTCCCCGGCCACCATGGACCGGCGCCTGGCCGGGGACCGGGCCGCGATGACGCTGCGCGGGCGGAGCCACACCAAGCCCGGCTCGCTGCTCAAGGACGCCATCCCGATCCGGACTTGGGCACAGTGAGACGACGCGGTGCCGGCTTCGTCGAGATCGACCTGGTCGGCCATGAGGGCGGCAACGCCGTCGGGGAGCACGCCTACACCCTGACGGTGACGGACATCGCCACCGGATGGACGGAGAACCGGTCGGTGCCGAACAAGGCCCGCAAGTAGGTGCTCGCGGCCCTCGAAGAGATCGTGAAGGTGCTGCCGTTCCCACCCCGCAGCAGCGGGCCGAGCGACACCCCACCGTCAGCGCCGAGGACAAGACCCGGCCGCGATCCAACGCCGGATCCAGGCCCTCAGAGCTGCTCACCCTGACCACCAGTACGGCCGGCGCCGCCGGGAAACCCGCAGTTCCGGCCCCGGCTCAGCGCGCATCCGGTCGTGAGTCAACGAAGCCGGCTACGCGCGCATCTTGACGTGAGTCACCAGGTGAACGCGCGCAGGTCGACCACGGCCCGCTTGGACATCGACGCCGCTACCGGCTTTCCCCGGGCGACCCGTCCGCGCCAGGGGCGGCGGTGGTTGTACTCGCCGAACACGATCGGGCTGTCCGCACGCAGCGTCAGGGTGCTCGGTCGCAGCGTTGTCGCGACCAGCGCGAGATAGCGCAGTGCGACCTGCCACACCCCGCCGCGGATCGCGCGCCGGCCCTCCGCGACCTGCCGAGGTGGACGACGTCGAGGTGCTCGGCGATCCCCGGCAGCGGTTGCCGCACGTGGTCACGCTGCCGTTTTGGTCGCCCAGTACGGCTACCTCTCCCCCAGCTACGGCGACCGCGCACCGAGGTCGACTTCCCCGCCCTGCCGCTGCTGCTGCGGGTAGTGCACGTCGCGGTGCCCGACTGGGTG
>DASVHT010000420.1:0-4724 GCA_036382455.1 Dermatophilaceae bacterium | reverse complement strand
CAGCTGCTCGCGCTGCGCCTCGATCAGCCTGTCCTGATTGGCCAGCAACTTCTCCTTGCCGGCCAGCAGCTCGTCCTTGCCGACAACTACCTCACGCAGCCGCGCGTTGGCCGAACGCAGCCCGCCCAGCTGCGCCCGTAGTCCTCCACCAACGCGGCCAGGTCCGACGTGGGCGGAAGATCGGACACGAGGCGCCATGATCAGCCTTGTGCGCATCAGATCAAGCCGACACGCCGCAGGTCAACGGGCCGCCTGAATGGACACATCTCACCGGAGCCGCGCAGACTATTGCGTTTGCTCGCGTCGTTAGCCTCGTTCCTCGGGACAAGGATCGCCTGAGGTCTATCTCGGGTCCCAGTAGCTGATGGTCTAGGAAGTGCTGTGCCAGCAGGCCTCTCTGGGCGCCGCTGGGGATAGCTGCCACGTGACACCCTCGCGTGCGGTCGAGAGTTCAGGCGATCAGCCGGACGGCGTGAGCCGTCGCCAGCACGACGGCCAAGACTATGAGAGCGACGTACCAGCGCCCGGTCAGCTTAGGGATGCGCAACGGGCTGACCATGAGCACGGCCAGCGCCACCCCGTAGGCGCTGAGGGCGACCCGGAAGGCGGCGGGGCCGAGCGGCCCATCGAGGAGCATCAAGGCTACGAAGGTGATGATGGCCAGATCGGTTGGCAAGCCGGTGTACATACCCGAAGCTGCTTCGAGACCGTGGACGTTGAAGTAACTGAGTCGCATTGCCGTGGCGGCAGCGAGCAGTACCGCCACCAGTACGTACGCAACCCGGAAGTGGCCATAGGACAAGATCACAACGCCGAGGGCAGCCCCGGCAGACACCATGTCGGCCAGCGAGTCGAGGTTGGCCCCGAATGCACCCTGCTCGCCGGTGCGCCCCGGCGTCCGCTTGGCCACAGGGCCGTCGACCACGTCGAAGAGGAAGGCGCACACGAGGCTGATGGCGGCCCCCGCGTGCGCGCCCCGCACGGACATCGTGATCGCCAGGATGCTGGCTGCGAGCCCGGTGAGGGTGAGCAGATTGGCGGCGTCGGCGAGGTGGGACAGGATGGTCGGAGGCGGCGCAGCGGCGTCCCCTCGCGCATCGGCGACCGGTGATTCGCTCACGGCCGGTCCAGCCCGAGCTGGGACAGGGCGTCCATGAGCCGCCGGTTCTCGGCCGCCGTGCGCGACGCGATGCGAAGGTAGCGATCAGCCTCGGGCATTGTCTTTGAGGCGCAGTCCTTGATCAGGATGCCGTGTTCGACGTACAGCCTTCGAGCCAGCTCCGGTCCCGTTAGACCAGGTGCGGTGATCTTACAGAACACGAAGTTGGCGTCGGGCCGCAAGGGAGCCAAGCCCGGCAACTCGCGCAGTGCCCGGTAGAGCTCTTGGCTGGTGTCGCGTACCATCTCGCAACTGGCTGCGAACTCGCTCCGGTAGCGGCTCACCTGGCGGAGGAAGGCCTCCGCCATGCCGTTCAGGTTCCAGATCGGTAGATCAGCGCGAACGGTAGCTGCGAAGCGGCGGTCGGCGGTGAGGAGGTAGCCGATGCGCAGGCCGGCGATGCCGAACACCTTGCTCATGCTCTTGATGACGACCAGGTTGGGGTGGTTGTCAACGTCGCCCTCGACGCTGGCCGTCCGCCCGGCGCGGGAGAACTCGATGAATGACTCGTCCACGATCAGCCGGCACCCGTGTTCCGCTAGGCGGCGCGCCACTTGCAGGACTGCCTGACGGTCGATGGAGAGGGCCGTCGGGTTGTTGGGGGTGACGAGGACGGCCACGTTGGAGCCCGCCCGCCGAGCAGACTCGGCGAAGGCGTCCAGGTCGAGCTCGAAAGTCACGGGATCGAGTGCCACGCGGTCGATCTGCTCGGGCCGCAACACGTTCTCGTACTCGTTGAAGGAGGGGACGGGGATCGTCATCTTCTCGATGAGGTGCTGGCCCAGTACTTTGATCAGCTCAGCGGCCCCGTTGCCCACGACGATGCTCGCCGGGTCGGCTGCCGTCCATTGGGCGACGAGCCGGTCGAGCTCCAACTGACCGACCGGGTAGTTGGCGACGATGTCAGGTACCTCATCGCGCAGGTCGTCGAGCATGGCGGGGGGAGGGAAGTGCAGGTTGTACAGGTAGGAGTGGTCAACGACGCCGTAACGCCAGTACGAGCCATGCAGTGACTGGATGCGTTTGTACTGGCGTTCGCGGCTCAGGAACATGAACTCGGCGATCTCGAGGTCGCGGTAATCGTCGAGCTCGTACCACCGGCTGCTCGACACGTCGACCGCGACGAGGTCCGGTAACGAGCCGTCGGCCACGAGGGCGCGGAACACCGTCTCGTAGTAGGCCTGCACGTTGCCGCTATCCACTTGGCGGCACAGTTCGGGCAAGATCTTGGTGCGCAGCGCCTCGGCCCGCAGCAGATAGATGTTGACAGTCTTGTGGGCCTCAGCGCCGTTCGGGTGCCCGTCCAGTTCGGCGCCCAGGATGAAGGCGGTGACGAAGCCGTTGTCGTCGTGGCGCACGACGGTGCCCGAGAAGTTGGCGTTGTTGGGGGCCACGGCCATACTGCTGCCGACCTGCTCGCACAAGCGCATCACGACATCGCTGTCGAAGAGGATGTCGCCCTCGAGCAGGAGGATGTCCTCGTCGCAGTATCGGCGGGCGTCCCACAGCGAGCGAATGTTGTTGGTCGTGCCGAACGACGGGGCATCGACGTACACGATGTCGATCCCGGCGAAGTTGTGCCCTACCCTCCGGCGGACCTGGGCCGCTTCGTGGCCGACCACGATAATGGCTTCGGCCACCCCCGCGGAGGCCAGTGCCTGCAGCGAGCGGAACAAGATCGGAACCCCGTTCACTTCGACGAGACACTTGGGCACGTCGATGGTGAGGGGGTGCATGCGCTGGCCAAGGCCGGCGGCGAGGATGAGCGCGCGCCGTACGGGCAGCGGCCCCTGCGTGCCAACTCTTACCGTCTGCGTCACAGCAAGCCTCCAGGCCTTTCGATGGCTACGTTGTCGTCCAATGTCCCGCCAGGTAACGGACCCTTGAGGAGCGGGTGCGGACGGTCAGCTCCCAGTCGAAACGCGAGAAGGCCTCTATCGACGACCCAGGGCGACGTTAGCATTTCTTGTGAACTTCACCCTGTGTTCTCGTGCCGAGGCGCTGCGACGCGAGGTCATCAGCGCTAGGTTGGCCTGGGTGTCTGGCTATCGAGGTGATGAGCACCGCCTGGACTACGAGGTGGTGCGCGCCTACTGGGAGGACGCGGCCCATGCGGCCGAATCGGCTTCCTACATGGCCCATGAGCAGGGCCTGCCCCCCGGTTGCGTCGAGCATCGCTTCGCGCTCGAGCGGGCGGTGGTCGACCGGTGGTTCGCCGGATTGGGACCCACGGCCTCGGTCCTCGACGTCGGGTGCGGTGCCGGGGCGTGGACAGAGTTGTTCGCGCAGCGCCACGGGCGAGTCGTCGGCGTGGACGCAAGCGTCGGCATGCTGGCCGCAGCCGGGCGGCGCCTGGCAGGGCAGGGCAACGTCGAACTGGTGCGAGGCGATGCCCTGACCGTGGCCCTCGACGGCGAGTTCCAGGGCGTCCTGCTCGGAGGGCTGCTGATGTACCTTGATCGAGCCGACGCTGTGGCTCTGCTCGCCCGCCTCGGCCAGCTGGCGCCGAGGGGCCGAATCATCCTGCGCGAATCGGGAATTCGCGCGGGGGTAGAGGTACAGACAGGCACATACCAGGTGGCGTACCGGTCACTGCAGGAGTACGAAGCCTTGGCTGCCGAGGCCGACCTGCGCGTCGTTGCCGTCGAGCGCAACCGGGGCTACGCGCACATGGAGATCGCCGTCGCGCTGGTTAACTTGGCTCGACGCTGGCCGCCACTCGCCCGGCGTGATGCGGCCGCAGTTGGCGGCCCACTGTGGCGCCTCCTGCGGGCCACAGCGCCCGTCACCCTCGAGCTGGTCCCCCGAGCCATCGAGGCCTTCCGCCTCGACTGGCCCCATCTGACCAACCACTTCCTTCTCCTCGAGGTGGACCGTGACTGAGCTGCGGCTCCCGGGTCCGCCAAATCGCGGTCGCCAACATCGGCCGGGACGAGCCCACCCTGCTGATCACCAACGACCACGCCACCCCGGCCCAAGGCGCTGTTCACCCGCTACGCCGAACGGATGCTGGTCGAGAATGAGCTGGACGCCTACATCGGCGGCTTCCACCTCGACGCGCTGTCCTCCGGGCTGGCCGCTCAACGTCGACGTGGACACCACCCTCACCGTGCTCGCCGGCCGCAGCCTGAGTCGGATTCCGCGCTGGGCCGCGCCAGCCTCAGCCCTGAGGCAGCTCGTGCGTTCCAGGATTGGTTACGGGCCCGCTTCATCGCTGTCCGCACAAGCATCTTCATGATGCCGCAGAAGGTTCCCCCTCATGGTCAAGGGATCTTGTGCAGCATCGGACCACCGTGCGAGTTCATCCAGAATCTCGGCCATCTCATCGAAGTTTAACCAGCTATCTATGCTGTGCAGCCCATCATTCGCGAGCCAGATTCCCATGGTCCCGTCCTCGGGTGTCCATTCAGGCGGCCCGTTGACCTGCGGCGTGTCGGCTTGATCTGATGCGCACAAGGCTGATCATGGCGCCTTGTGTCCGATCTTCCGCCCACGCCGGACCTGGCCGCGTTTGGTGGAGGAGCTACGGGCGCAGGTGGGCGGGCTGCGTTCGGCCAACGCGCGG
>DASVHT010000419.1:0-6195 GCA_036382455.1 Dermatophilaceae bacterium | reverse complement strand
GGGCGGAAGTCCTGGTTCAGCTGTGTCGCCACGGATTCCGGCAGCGTCCAGCCCAGGACAGGCAGGTTGATCATCTCCCCTGCCAGAAGCGCCGCGGCGGTGACGGCCGCGTGATCGAGGTCACCGGTGACCCCGGCGGTGTCGAAGACCAGCAGCCCCTCAGCGCCACAGGCCTCGGCCGCTGTGACCACCTCCTCGGCCAGGCTCTTCCGGTCCAGCTCGCTCAGGGCCCCATCGGGGATGACGGGGAGGCTGACGCGGGTCGGACCGAGCACGTCTGCCGCCGATGCCAGCCCGGCCCCGCGCAGCGCCGCGAGGTCTCCGGGGGCTGAATCCAGCGTCCAGGTCTGGCCGTGGGTCAGGCAGAGCACCTGGACCTTGGCTCCGGCAAAGACGAACGCGTCAAGGATCGTGCCGAGACCGAACGACTCGTCATCAGGGTGGGATATGACTGCCAGCACAGACGTCCAGTTCGGTGGTACACCTGCGCTTCGGATCGTCGGGGTCATGACGTCCTTGCTCACGATTGGCTCCTCGATCGGGCGGCGGCACGAGAGTACCAACCGTCGGGCGCCCCACGGGCGTTAACTCTCAGATCTGTCCAACCTATATACCCCCGTGGGCACTTCGCCCGGGTAGGGCCATTGGTCCCGCGCACCGGTGAGCACTCGGCATACGCTCCAGACCATGAGCGCCCGAAAGCCGATCCCCAGCCCGCTGCTGGCCAGGGTCCGCAGTTCCGTCATCGGTGACGACCAGGTGATGCCGGGGCCTTATGGGCCGCGCCGCGTCACCTACGCCGACTACACGGCGTCGGGCCGGGCCCTGACCTTCATCGAGGACTTCCTCCGCGACGAGGTGCTGCCCCGCTATGCGAACACCCACACCGAGTCCAGTGGCACCGGCCTGCAGACCACCCGGCTGCGTGAGGACGCGCGCGCGATCATCCATGACGCGGTCGGTGGGGACAAGGAGACGGTGGTCATCTTCGCCGGATCAGGATGCACCGGAGCGATCGACAAGCTCGTCGGCATCCTCGGGATCCGGATCGCCTCGAGCATGGAGGACAGGTACCACCTCAGCGACCACATCACCGCCGAAGAGCGCCCCGTCGTGTTCATCGGGCCCTTCGAGCACCATTCCAACGAGCTCCCGTGGCGCGAGTCGGTGGCCGACGTCGTGGTGATTCCCCAGGACCCGGACGGGCACATCGACGCCGCCCAGCTCGAGCGGGAGCTGGTGAGGTATGCCTCCCGGCCGCTGCGCATCGGCTCGTTCTCGGCCGCCAGCAACGTTACCGGCATCGTCAGCGACACCCATGGCATCTCGGCGCTGCTGCATCGCCATGGCGCGCTGTCCTTCTGGGACTTCGCCGCGGCGGCGCCATACGTCGATATCGAGATGTACGACGCACCCGGGCGCGACCCGCTGTCCTACAAGGACGCCATCTTCCTCAGTCCCCACAAGCTGATCGGCGGTCCCAGCACCCCTGGTGTCCTGGTCGTGAGGCGTGAGCTGATGCGCAACCGGGTTCCCGACGTCCCCGGCGGCGGCACCGTTGCCTACGTCAACCCCAGTGAGCACCGCTACCTCGACGACCCGGCCCAGCGCGAAGAGGGCGGCACCCCGGCCATCGTCGAGGCGATCCGTGCAGGGCTGGTGTTCCAGCTGAAGCAGGCCGTAGGGGTGGACGTGATCCGTTCCCATGAGGAGGACTACCTGCGGCGTTCCATCGGCGCGTGGCTCCAGGAGCCGTCCATCGAGATTCTGGGCAACCTGCAGGCCGAGCGGTTGTCGATCGTCTCGTTCGTCGTACGCGCACCAAGCGGACGGTTTCTACACCACAACTTCGTCGTCGCCCTGCTCAACGACCTGTTCGGGATCCAGTCGCGCGGCGGCTGCTCGTGCGCGGGCCCGTACGGGCACCGGCTGCTGGGCATCGACCTTGACCGGTCGCGAGAGTTCGACCGCGAGATCGCTCACGGATGCGAGGGCATCAAGCCCGGCTGGGTCCGGGTGAACTTCAACTACTTCATCTCCGAGGCCGTCTTCTCCTACATCGTTGAGGCCGTGCGGCTCGTGGCCAGAGACGGGTGGCGCCTTCTCGGTGACTATCGCTTCGATCCGGCCACCGGCCTGTGGCGGCACCGGAGGGGACCGGCGGAACCTCCGCTTCGCCTGCGACAGGTGGAGTATGACGCCCAGGGCCGCATGGTGTACCCGCGCCACCAGGACCGCGCCCCGGAGTCAGAGCTGCAGCGCTACCTCGAGGAGGCCAAGGCCGTGCTTGACGCCGCGACGTCCGCGCCCTCCGACTCCATCGCCGACCTGGTGTCCGCGGACTTCGAGCATCTGCGCTGGTTCGACCTGCCGTCCGCCTGCCTGCACGGCGCCTGAGCCTCGATCGGTCTCAGACCAGCTGCGGGATGCTGCGCGCCGCGGTGTAGAGGGCGACGGCCACGAGCAGCACGGCGAAAGCCTGCGTGAGAAGCCGGGGGCTTATCCGCGAGGCCGCCCGGCCGCCGAGCACGCTGCCGATGATGGCCGCAGCGGTAAAGGAACCGATGAGAACCCAGTCCAGGGTCAGGCCGTGGCCCATGCGCGTGACCAAGGCTGACGCGCTGTTGAGCGAGATCACCAGCAGCGAGGTGCCGACGGCAACAGGCATCGTGAAGCCCAGCGTCAGGACCAACGCGGGGACCACGACGAATCCGCCTCCGACCCCGAAGAAACCGGTCAGCAGCCCCACCGCCGTGGCGCTCGCGAGCACCTTCGCGGCGCGCGGACACGCGCACCTGAAGGACGGCCGCAACCTGATGATCGGACCCTCGTTGATGTCCGTGGGCTGAGCTGCCCCTTCGTGGCGCCGACTCCGAGCGAGCATCAGCGCGGCGACCACGAGCAAGAGCAGCGAGAAGGCAGCCAACAGCACATCAGGCGCAACCTTCGCGGACAGCCGTGATCCGACATACGACCCCGCGATACCGAGCACTCCGAACACGATTCCCGCAGAGACGCGCACGCGGCCCTCACGGTGGTGGGCCGCCATTCCCGCGAGGGCGGTGAGACCAACGATGAGCAGGGACCCCGTCGTGGCTGAGCGCGTGTCCTGGCCGAGCAGATAGACCAGGGCTGGCACGGTCAGGATCGACCCGCCGCCTCCGAGGGCGCCGAGGGTGAGGCCGATGAAGAGGCCGATGGGAATGGCCAGGGCGATCACGAGGAGGGGTTTTCCGAGGGCCGGGGAATCAGGACGCGGACACCGTCGATGACGATGTTGCCACGCTGTTGTGGCCGTCCGCGGTAACGACCGGTAGACCCACTGACGCGGCCTGCTCCGCAAAGGAGCCATCGACGGCGACCACCCGGCTCCCGGCCGCTGTCAGGATCGACGCGGCGATGGACGCGCGGTATCCGGCGGCACAGTGCACCCACACCTCCCCGTCCGGCACCTCGTCGACACGACCGAGGAGCTCATGGAAGGGGATGTTCACCGCGCCGTCGATGTGTGCCTCACGCCACTCACCCTTGCGTCGTACATCGAGCACGACCACAGGGCGGTGGTGGAGGACCTGGGCAAGGTCGGCGAACGTGGCCCGCTCAAGGCTGCTCAGCGGGCCGTCGGTCCAGTCCCGTGGGGAGCCCGTGGCTGCCGCGGCGGGTCGGTCTATGCCGATGCGGACGAGCTCGCGCTGAGCCTCGGCCACCTGCTCGGGGCTCTCCCCGAGCAGCGTGACCGGAGTCCCCCACGGGATGATCCAGCCCACATATGTGGCGAACTGACCGTCGATGCCAAAGTTGAAGCTGCCGGGCACGAAACCGCTGGCGAACGCGGCGCGGGTGCGCAGGTCCACCACCCACTCACCGGCCTCGATGCGGCGTCTGAGGGCTGCGGCGTCCGCCGGCTCGGGGGCCCCGAGGTCGACCGCGCCCGGGCCTGCGGAGTTCGCCGGCCCCATGTGCGCGTAGTACGCGGGGTACGCGTCCAGACCTGCGAGCAGTTCGTCCACGTAGTCCTGCTCGGCCAGGGTGAGCACCGGGTTGGCACGTCTCTCCTGACCAATCGTCGAGGACGTGGCTTCGGACTGCGTCGCGGAGCAGAAGCTGCCGAACCCGTGGGTCGGAAGCACCTGTGTACGGTCGGGGAGCTCGTCGGCCAGCCGGTGCGCCGAGGCGTACTGGTGGTGGACCAAGTCGTTGGTGTGGTCAGGCCCCAGCAGGTCCGGCCGGCCGGTGGAGCCGAAGAGCAGGGACCCGCCGGAGAAGACACCGAGGTGCTCACCTTGGCACTCCAGGGAGTACGACAGGTGGGTGTAGGTGTGACCCGGCGTCGCAATCACCCGAACCCGCAGGGTGTCGCTGACATCGATGACGTCGCCGTCGCTGACCGGAACCCGTTCGTACGCAACGTCATCGGCGGCGTTGACGTGGTATGCCGCGCCGGTCATGTTCGCAAGGGCCAGGCCACCTGTGACGTAGTCGTTGTGGATGTGGGTCTCGAAGACGTGGGTTATCCGCACGCCTTCCGCCTCGGCAAGGGCGAGCACACGGTCGATGTCACGCTGTGGGTCGACCACGATCGCTACGTCACCGTCATGGGCGAGGTAGCTGCGATCCCCCAGCGTCGGGGTCTCGATGGGGATGATGGCGACCATCAGCTGAGATCCTTTCGGTCTGGTTTCGTAGGCGCCGGAACGAGAACCGCAGACTACTGCGGTGTCCGGGGTGTGGCTGCTGTGCTTCAGGCGGCGTTGGGGCGTTGGCCCATGACGATCGGGTGTCCGGCGCGGGTCCAGGCGCCGGTGCCACCGGTGACCGAGTGAGCGTCATAGCCGGCGCGCATCAGGTAGCTGGCGGTCGAGAGGCTGCGGTTGCCGCTGGCGCAGATGAGGTAGATCGGCGTGTCCTTCGGCAGTTCGGACATCCGCGATGGGACCTGTCCCATCGGTACGAGAGTGGCGCCCGGGACATGGCCACCCACGTACTCACCGGGCTCGCGGACGTCGACCACGACGGCGCCGTCCGAGTGGGCTGCGGCAAATGCTGACAGGGGGACCTCAAGCATGCTGACTCCGTCTGTAGAACTACAGGGGCTGATGGATACCTAGGGGGGTATCCTGCAGATGCCAACGCTACCCCGGGTCCGGGCATTCCTGCCTGTGGGGATCCCTGTATGGAATGTCCGGCACTGAAGGTATGTTGATACCCCCAAGGGTATTATTCCGACATCGAGAAGGAGCGTCATGACCGCCCGACCGCTGACCGCAACGACCTTCGAGCAGACCGTGCTCGAGAACGACATCGTGCTCGTCGACTGGTGGGCGTCCTGGTGCGGACCGTGCATGATGTTCGCCCCGGTCTTCGAGGCCGCCTCAGCTGCCCACCCCGACATCGTGTGCGCCAAGGTCGACACCGAGGCCGAGCAGTCGCTGGCGGCCTCGGCCCAGATCACATCGATACCGACCCTGATGGGCTTCCGCGAGGGCATTCTCGTCTTCAGCCAGCCCGGTGCTCTGCCCGCGGCCTCCCTGGAGCAGGTCATCGCCGGCATCCGCGCGCTGGACATGGACGACGTCCGGGTCAAGATCGCGGCGAACTCATCAGAGCACGCGACCGCGGACAACTGAGTCGCATCAATCCCTGACCAGGGCCTCGAAGGAGCCACGATGGTTGAGCTGAAGCCTGACGAGATGGACGCCGTGGTCAACCGGCTGCGCCGGGCCCAAGGTCAGATCGGCGGCATCCTGCGGATGATCGAGGACGGCCGCGAGTGCCAGGACATCGTCACGCAGCTCGCTGCGGTCAACCACGCCCTGGATCGGGCCGGCTTCGCCATCATTGCCACCAACCTCAGGCAGTGCCTGGTCGAGTCCGACGGAGCCGACTCCAAGGACACCAAGGCTTTGGAGAAGCTCTTCCTCTCCTTGGCCTGACGACCGGGCACCGCCCATCGTGGCCCGTGCCCCGTAACCTGCCATCACCCTGCCCACGAGAGGCCACATCCCATGCCTGTCAAGCCAGACTCGTCCGGTTCGACTCCGGTCCGCGAGGTCGTCATCATCGGCTCGGGTCCGGCTGGCTACACCGCCGGTATCTACGCGGCCCGGGCGAACCTGAGGCCGGTGGTCTTGGAGGGCTCGGTGACCGCTGGTGGGGCGTTGATGACGACCACCGAGGTCGAGAACTACCCCGGGT
>DASVHT010000418.1:0-4623 GCA_036382455.1 Dermatophilaceae bacterium | reverse complement strand
AGCCTGCATCGGCTGACGGGCCAGGGCGACGGCACCTCGGGCCAGCAACCAGGTGGAGTCCGGCGGTCGCTCACCCTCGAATACCTCGACTGCCGGCAGCTCAGGACCCTGCGGGGACACATCGAGCAGGGCCGCGAGGATGTCTCCTCCAGAGACGCCGTCGATCGCGGAGTGATGAATCTTGGAGTAGATCGCCGCGCGGCCCCCGCTCAGCCCGCTGATGAGGTAGACCTCCCACAGCGGACGGCCGCGGTCCAGCGGCCGCGCATGCAGTCTCGCCACCTGTTCGGCCAGCTGCCCGTCGTTGCCCGGCGCGGGCAGCGCGAGCTCGCGTACATGGAACGCGATCTCGAAACCCGGGTCCTGGATCCAGTACGGATGGTCGAGCCCGAACGGCACCGTGATCAGCCGGCGACGAAAGAGCGGGACCAACGACAACCGTGACCCGATGACCCGGGTCAGGTGCTCGAGGGTCAGCCCTGACTCGGCGCCTGCGACAACCCCCGCGTCCACGATGCAGACGCTGCCAACGTGTCCGAACACCGTGCGGGTCTCCATCGCCAGGAACGCACCGTCCAGTCCACTGAGCTGTTCCACGGTTCACGGCCCCGGCGGTGTGGGGGCATCAGTCGTCCTGGCCAGCCAGTTGAGGATGTGGCCGGCGGTCCACTCCGGCACCTCGAGCTGCGGGACGTGACCTGCGTCGGGGGCCACCTCGAAGCGCCACGACGGGTTGGCCGCGGCGACCGACCGGGATGCGCCGACCGGCACGAGCCGGTCCTTCTCTCCGTGCAGCAGCAGCACCGGCACCCGGATAGACCTCATCATGGCCAGAAAAGAACTGCGCCGGGCCATCATGCCCATCAGCGAACGCGCGGCGACGAGGAACTGTTCGTCCAGATCGGAGAACCCGCGACGCGTCCGAGCCAGGTCCATGTGCTGCTCGAGCACGTCGGTCGGCACCCGGGTCGGGTCCACGCAGCACAGGCGCAGAACGTCCATCGCCACCTGCTCGGGCGAGCGCACCCGGCGGCGGGCCTTGAGCATGGCGCGCCCGAGCTGAGGCACGGCATACATCCCGAAGCCGACGGCCACCAGCGGGTCCCTGCGCGAACCCCGTCGACCCGGCACCGCGGGGTCCACGAGGACCAGTCCGCTGACGGTCTCAGGGTGGCGGGCCGCCTGCAGTATCGCGATCATGCCACCCATCGAGTTGCCGACAAGGATCGCCGGACTGCCGACCACCTCGCTCAAGAATCGTTGCAGCATATGCTGATTGGCCGTGACCGAGGTCGAGTGCGAGCCCGCCTGGGTGAGACCGAAGCCCATCAGGTCCAGCGCAAGGACGCGGCAGGTGTCGGTCAGCAGGGGGGCGAGCGCGGCCCAGTTGACCAGCGACCCGCCCAACCCGTGCACCATCACCAGCAGCGGACCGTCGTCGGGCCCGCCGTGGTCGACGTAGTGGACGGGAACGCCCAGGTCGGCCCACCGCGACGTCGAAGCGGTATGCCGTTCGGCCGCTTCGCTGCTCATCCTCCGAGCGTAACGCTCGTCTGGCTCACTCCGAGATCGGTCGAGCAGCTGCGTTGGCCGGGGTCACGGGTGGCGATGGTGCTGCCGTTGATGACGCTGACGTCGTCATAGGCGGGTCGGCCCAGGATGAGGTTCCGGAAGGTGTACCGGGTCAGCGAGGCCAGGTCGCAGCTCTGGGTGAACACCGCGATGTCAAAGGAGTACGGCTGGCCTTCCAGCTCACCGCCCTGGTCACCCGCCTTCTGGAACAGAAAGTGGGCCATGGTGCCACCACCGGTGAAGGTGCCGACGCCGATGCGGTTGCCCTCAAGCTCGTCCTTGTGCAGATGTCCGTTGACCAACAGGGTCGCGGACTTCACCAGCTTGACCGCGCCGGGCTCGTGCGAGACGACGATGTCAGGACGGGACCGGCCGGCATACGCCCGGTTGAACGCCTCCGCCGCCGGCTCCTCCTTCTGGTTGTTGTCCAGGTTGTTGTCGCCGAAGAACCGGGGGTCGTTGAACCCCGCCACGTTCACGCCGTTGACGCTCACCTCCGCATAGGACTTGGGTGTCGGCTCGAGCAGGACGACGTTCTTGATCTGGGCCATCCGCTCCAGCAACGCCTGGTCGGTGAGGCTGCCCGCGTCATGGTTGCCACGCACGAAGATGTAGGGGACCCCGAGCTTCTCGATGGAGGTGAAGATCCCGGACAGCTCCGCCTCGGTGACGCTGCCAAGGTTGAGCAGGTCGCCGGAGTCGATGACCGCGGTGATCTCCTCGTCGGCAATGATCCGCTTCATCACCGGGTACTGATTGGCGCCGTGGATGTCCGAGACCAAGAGGAAGCGGGCGGCCGTCGGTTTGGTGACGTCCTGGGGGACGAACTTCTCCTGCAACGCCTGCGAGAGCGCCAGCAGGTTTCGCACGTATGGCGTGACCTGCTCCGCGCGTGCCTCCACGTCGGCCAGCAACCCGGCATTGCTTCGAACGGTGCCGAGCAGGCCGGTGGTCCGGAAGCTCGAGAGCCGGTCCGGCTGGTAGGTCCCCCATACCCCCATGCCGGTGGTACCAATGGCCAGCAGACCCGCAACGCCGCTGGACACGAGCTGCCGGGCGGTCGGGCGGCGTCGACGGGCGTAGGCGATCAGGACGACCGAGCCAAGCCCCATGGTCAGGACGCCGCCGGCGAACTTCAGCGCAAGCTCGGTGACTCCGGAGCCGAGGGCGTCGCTGATCTCCTGGCCCGAGGGCTGGAGGCTCTCGATCGAGAGGCGCCGGTCGTCAAACAGCTCGGTGATCGTCTCGCGGACCTCAATGGTCGCGTCCACTCCTGGCGCCGGGAACGCGCTGTCGAACTTGAGGTCAAGGTCGCCGAAGGAGGTAGGGCTGTGGATCGTTGAGGCGAGCGTCGGGAGCGCGGACAGTCGCACCTCGGCGCTGTAGTGCTTGGTCTGGACCGTGGTCGGGAAAAGGCTTGTCGCACTGACCCCGCCGAGATAGACCACGAAGACGAGGGCGAGCAGCTCGACCCCCCGGGTGACCCAGAGCCGCCGCCGGAGCGCAGCACTGCGGCCGGGGCCCTGAGGCGCTGCGCTCGATCCGGACATGGTTCAACCCATGCTAGGCGGGCCGAGCTGGAAGGTCTCAAGAACGACATGGCGAGACGTGCCACGCGGGCCCTGACCGAGGTGCGAGGCGATCAGCGCGACCTCGCCCGCCTGCCAGGACGGACCGGAATACGGGTCCAGCACGCGCAGCCACCGGGTAACGTCTTCGGGCCGCCCCAACCGGGCCAGCGTCAGGTGAGGGTGGAACCGTCCGCCACCGACGTCGACCCCGGACTTCGCCGCGGCGGCCCGGGCCCCGCCTGCCAGCCTCATCAGCTCCTGCCCATCGTGCTCAAGACCCGCCCACAGAACCTTCGCGCGACCGGCGTTGGGGAAGGCGCCCGCGCCGGCCACTCGCAATACCAACGGGCTTCGTCGCGACGTAGCCCGCTGGAGGCGCTCGGACAGCTCGTCGGTATGCCGGTCGGCCACCTCCCCCAGGAACGCGAGGGTGACATGCCACTGCGTGGGCAGGGTCCAGCGCAAGGCCGGTCCGGCCTCCTGACGAGGCTCGAGGAACTCAGCCAGGTCATCCTTGACCGCCTCGGGCAGCGGCAGCGCGACAAACATCCGCATAGCTCCACATGGTGACATGCAAATGCAGCGCCGCTCGGAGCCGGAACCGCGTAGATTGGCCAAACGTCAACAGGGGTACAGGCGCCAACGCCCGTACCAGCGCCGCGCCTCATCGGCGTGGCGTTCACACAGACAACGTTCACTCAGACAAGGGACAGTGATGACAGAGCCGGGCACGTCGGGTCAGCCAGCCACCCAGCCACTCCAGCCGCCCGCAACAGGTGCGTCCGTTCTGACACTCGTGGCCCCCCCGCCGGCGCAGGTCGTGTCGGCCACCGCGGCACCCAAGCTGGCTCCGGCCGTGGATGCTGCCGCCCTCCCGGGTCTGGACGCCAAGGTTGAGAGCTACCTGGGGTCCTTGATGGCCGCCCAGCCACGTTCGCCGGAGTTCACCGCCAAGGCCGCCGACGTGCGCGCCATGGGCGACCAGGACATCCGCCGCGCTGCCGAGAGCTCCAACCGGCTGCTCAAGTCGCCGGTCAAGGCGCTGCAGGAGGGCGGGCTGGCCGAGGGCTCCAAGGTCGGCTCGACCCTGCTCGAGCTTCGCCGCACGGTGGAGGACCTCGACCCCAAGGACGCCTCCGGCGCCAAGAAGTTCCTGGGGATGATCCCCTTCGGCGACAAGCTGACCGACTACTTCCACAAGTACCAGAGCGCCGAGGGCCACCTCGACGCGATCCTGCACGCCCTGCGCGACGGCCAGGACGAGCTCGGCAAGGACAACGCCGCGCTCAACCTCGAGAAGCAGCAGCTGTGGGAGGCGATGGGCCGGCTCAACCAGTATGTCTACGTGGCCGAGCGGCTCGATGCGCGCCTGGCGGCCGGGATCTCCGACATCGAGTCGATCAACCCCGAGAAGGCCAAGGCCTTGCGGGACGACGTGCTGTTCTACGTCCGCCAGAAGCACCAGGACCTGCTGACGCAG
>DASVHT010000417.1:0-8082 GCA_036382455.1 Dermatophilaceae bacterium | reverse complement strand
GTTGGTTCCGCTCTTTCGTCGCCGGCTGGTCATGGTGCCCTTCGGGCTCGACCATCCGTACTGGATCGAGGATCCCGACTTCGACATCGAGTTCCATGTCAGGGAGCTTGCGTTGCCCTTCCCCGGCAACGACAGACAGCTGTCCGAACAGGTGGCCCGGTTGCACGCCAGACCGCTGGATCGCAGCCGTCCTCTGTGGGAGCTCTATCTCATCACCGGACTTCATGGCGGCCGCGCCGCGATCTACTCCAAGATCCATCACGCCGCGATCGACGGCGTCTCCGGAGGAGACATCCTCACGGCCCTGCTCGATGTGTCCCCGCAGGGTCCTGAGCTGCCGGCAGTCGAGGTATTCGAGGGTGAGCGACCGCCGGACTCCACCTGGTTGCTGGCCCGAGGTGCCGTCGCCCTGGCCCGTCAGCCGATGCAGGCTGTCCGTGTTGCCACCCACCTCGCGCGCTCGGTTCCGGTCATTGCCAATGCTATTGGCCCCTCACTCGCACAGCGCCGGGCCGGGAAGGACAGCGGAGACCTGCTGTCCCAGACCGGTCTGCTGGCCCCGGTCACCCCATTCAACGCGCCGGTGTCCCAGCACCGAAGGTGGGCCTTCGCCAGCTTGCCGCTGACTGAGGTGAAGAGGCTGCGGGGGGTTCACGACATACCGGGGTTGACCGTCAACGACGTCGTCATGACCTTGTGTGCTGGGGCGTTGCGCCGGTGGCTGCAGCTCCACGATGCGCTACCGGTCGTGCCGCTCGTGGCGGCCGTTCCGGTCTCGGTACGGACCAGGGGCCAGAAGGGCACCTACGGCAACCGGGTGTCGATGATGCTGTCCGCCCTGCCGACCAATCTTGGCGACCCGGGGGATCGGCTCGCCGCGATGCACGAGTCCATGCGGGCAGCCAAGGACCAGCACGACGCCATCCCGGCCAGCCTGCTCGCCGACGTCAGCCAGTTCGCCATGCCGGTGCTGGCCAACCAGGCCTGGCGGCTGTCCGCCCGGTTGCGGTTGCTGGAACGCGTGAGCCCGTTCAACCTCATCGTCTCCAACGTTCCTGGCCCAAGGGTGCCCTTGTATCTCGCTGGCGCGGAGCTGTTGGCGTACTACCCGGTGTCGGCAGTCGTTGACGGCCAGGGGCTCAACATCACGGTGATGAGCTATCGCGACACCTTGTTCTTCGGGCTGATCGCCTGCCGCGACCTGGTGCCGGACCTCGATGTCATGGCCGGTTACCTGCGCGACGAGCTCGACGCGCTGACGTGAGCAGCCGCTTCCCCGAAGTAGCCCCGTCTTCGGGTCGCGACGTGGATAGATTGTCCTCACGCCGATCCGCACCGCATCACGCCCATCGAATTCCCTAACCAAAGGCTGACTTGGATGAGCCCGCTCCACGAACATGCCACCGAGACCGTCAGCTGGGGCCTTCAGGTGGCCGCCGCCTGGGCGCTGCGCTTCCTCCTGGTGGTGGCGGCCCTGGTCGTGCTGCTGAACCTGCTCAACTCGGTCAGCCTGGTCACCATCACCGTGATCGTCGCGGTCATGATCTGCGCACTCCTCCAGCCGGGCGTCGAGCTGCTGATGCGCCATCGGGTACCCCGGATCCCGGCGGCGCTCCTGGTGTTCGTGCTCGGTATGTCCACGCTGGTCGGTGCCGCCTGGTTCGTCGTTCAGCAGGTCTCTGCGAGCTCCTCCGAGCTGGGGGCCCAGCTGTTGGACGCCGTGGCGACGATCCGTAACTGGCTGGTGACGGGTCCGCCGAAGATGTCAGAGCACCAGGTGCAACAGCTGATCGACGATCTGACGAAAACCATCACCGCGAACCGCGCCGGCCTGGCTCAGGGTGTCTTCGCCACCGCCAACAGTGCGCTTGTCGTCGTCGGTGGGGCGGTCTTCTGCCTGTTCGCGACCCTGTTCCTGCTGACCGACGACGGAGGCATCTGGCGCTGGGTCGTTCGGCTCTTCCCTTACGAGGCCCGGACCAAGGTGGCCCACGCCGGCAACGTGGCCTGGCAGACGCTGATCGCCTATATGCGCAGCACCGTCCTGCTGGCCTTGATCAACGCGCTCACCATGGTCGTGGTCATGCTCATTGCCGGTATGCCATTGGTCGTGCCTCTGGGGGTGCTGCTGTTCCTGGGCTCGATGATCCCGCTCATCGGCATGCTCGTCGCCGGAGTGGTGGTCGTCCTCGTGGCGTTGGTGACCAAGAGCCTGGTGATGGCGCTGGTCATGGCGCTCGCTCTGGTTCTCACCATCCAGCTCGAGGGCAACCTGCTCAACCCCTTCATCCTCGGCAAGGCGGTGCAGATCCATCCGCTCGGCATCCTCATGGGGGTCACGGCGGGCACCATCCTGGGCGGGATCTTCGGTGCGTTCATCGCGGTGCCGTTGGTCGCCGTCCTGAACAACGTGGCCAACGATGTTCACGGCAGGGCGCCCGGAGACCCGGTGCCGGAACCCTTGCCGAGACCGTTGCCGGACGGCGCCTCCTAGCAGACCCCAACTTGTCGAACGACCTTTGTTTGCAACAGATTCAATCTCTTAGACCCTTGCATTCACCTGCCCTGTCCCGTATGATTAGGACACCAGTTCGACAGACATATGGGGTGATGACGTGACGGCAGCCGGCGAGGTGAAGGGGCAGCTGACCTCCCCTGCCGCCGTGCCTTCGTCCGCGCACCCTTCGGGACTGCGCGCGGTTCCCGATTCCGAGATGCCAGAGCCGGTGTGCGATGCATGGGCGCTGTTGCTGCGGGCTGCCGGTGGCGAGGGGGTGGACTATCTGGACGGCGACGAGGCCCTGTCGGTGGTTGAGGCTGCCGAGGTGCTCAAGGCGTGGGTGGAGTCGGTGTCCCTGGCCGCGACCGCGCAGCTGGTCTACAGGGTCGAGGCCGACGTTGTGACCTGCCCTTCGGACGTGCGCCCCTCCTCGGAGGTCTTCGCCGCCATGGCCATGGACGCCCGGCGCGCCGCCGCCTCCGAGATCGAGGCGGCCACCGGTCTGGGCATCCTTGAGTGCCAGGCCCGGGTCGGGTTCGCTGACCACGCCAGCCACGAGCGCACCCACGTGCTGCGAGCCGGGCTACGTGCCGGATCACTGTCCTGGGCTTGGGCTCGCACCCTGTGGGCGGAGACCAGACACTGCGACCCGCAGACCGCCGATGCGATCGCGAGCCGGGTGCTGACCTCTCGTCCGGACGGTGCCCCGCTCTCCGGCGCGCAGGTGCGCCGGCGGCTGGCCCGCCAGCTGGTTCTGGCCGACGTGGACTATCCGCGCCGCCGACGGGCCGACGCCCTATCCAGGCGGGGCACCACCTGCACGGTCTTCGACGACGGTACGGGCGCGCTGACCTTGACCGGGGCCACCGAGCGGGTCACTGCCGCCGCGGCCCGCATCGACGCCCTTGCCCGTGCCTTCGCCGGCAAGGGTCTACGCAAGGGCTCCACCACAGGACCGATCCAGCTGCAACGGACCTTGGCGAGCCTGCGCTCGGACGTGGCGCTGGACCTGCTCCTCTACGGCTGGCCCGAGGCCACCAACACGCACTCGCCGGACACCGCCCTGGGCACAACCGCCGTCGGCACCACCGCCCTCGGCACAACCGTCCCAGGCACAACCGTCCCAGGCACAACCGCACCCGGCGCCAAAGGCAGGGGCAGCACGGGGACTAACACCTCTGGGACGGGCACCTCTGGGACGGGCACCTCTGGGACGGGCAGCACAGGGACGGGTACCACCGACGACGGTGAGGGCCTGGCGGCCGGACCGGATCGGGGATTCTTGATGCTCGACACGAGGCCGGCCGCACACGTGAAGATGACCATGTCCCTGGCCACAGCGCTCGGCCTCAGCGACGCGCCGGCAGAGATCCCCGGCTACGGCTTCGTGCAGGCTGACCACGCCCGTGAGATCGCACTGACCGCCGGATCCATCTGGACCCGGATCGTGACCGACCCGCTGACCGGGCATGCGATCGAGGCCAGCACCGGGTCCTATCGCGTCCCGGCTGCCATGGCCGCGCTGGTCGACGCCCGCGACGGGACCTGCCGCGGCCCGGGCTGCACCATCGAAGCCGCCCGCTGCGACCAGGACCACGAGAGACCATGGGCACCTCGCGGCGCCGGCGGCCCCACCAGTGCTGCCAATCTGAACAACAAGCACCGTCGACACCACAACCTGAAGACCTCAAGGTTCTGGTCCTCGACCATGGACCCCGGCGGTGTCGTCCACTGGACAACAGCGGTCGGTCGCACCTACACCACGGAGCCGTTCGACTACGACGACCCTGACAACCAACCGCTGGTCGTCACCGAGCCCAACTTCAGCATCAGACCCGACGAGATCAGACCCGACGAGATCAGACCGCAGCTCGACCCTGAACCCGGTGACATCATGCCGGTCGAAGCCAGAGCAGGCGATGACCTGCCCGACGACGGCTTCGGTCCCCCGCCCTTCTGACGACTACGTCGGGGAGTCTGGTGACACCTGCCGCTGCGCACGTCGTACGGACAGCACGACGGCCAGAGGCCACACGGCCTGAGCTCCTGCGGCGACACGTTCGGCCAGACCCACCCGCTGGCCACCCATGAGCAGCTCGGTGAAGAACCACGCAAGCGTCAGCAACAGTGCACCGGTCGCGGCCGCGGATACCCGTGGTCCGAGGACGGCCACAACGACCTGTCCGGCCGCCCGGCCAGGCGTCCACGCGAAGGCGGGCCACACCGCGAGAGAGACGAAAGCGACCGTGGCCGCGGCGGTGTGCGCCGACGAGAAACGGCCCCCAGCCGGCAGGGGGAACGCGGCCACGAGCAGCGTCGCCAACCCGCCCAGCCCATGAGTGACTCGCCCGGCAGTCGCCGCCGGAGCCAGCGCCCAGGCCGTTGCGAGGTGCGCCAGGCCGACGCCCACCAAAGCGCTTGTCATCAGCCACCGGTGGGGGGTGTCGCGTGCGGCGAGCTCGCTGATCGTGCGCACCACAGCGTCAAACGGCACCGGCTGGGCCGAGGCGGCCAGGGTCCATCCGCCGATGAGCAGCACCGGTGCGGCGAACGAGGAAACCAGACCCCACCACGGCACGCGACCCATGAAAGAGACCGTATCGACTTCCGGGGACGTTCGTTCGCGATCGCCACCCCGAGGGCGACGACCCGCTCACGGTGACCGTCCGGCAGACTCGCACGAAGAACGTCATGGATCCAACCGGAATCCTTACCCCAGGCAAAGGTTTCTGACGCTGTGAAGATCTCCGAGGTCCGCACCCTGCTCCAGCTCCGCAAGCCCGAGCCCGATCGCGTCGAACGCACGCTGAGACGTTGCGTCACCATCGAGGACCTGCAGCTCGCGGCCTGGCGCCGCTGGCCCAGGAGCGTTCGCGGCTACGTCGAGGGCGGCGCGGACGGTGAGGTCAGCCTGGCGCGCAACCGCGCGGCATACGAGAGCGTGGGTCTTGTGCCCTCGCCGTTGCGTGATGTCACTGACGTTGACCTCCGGACCTCGATCCTCGGAGGCGACTCGGCACTCCCGTTCGCACTGGCACCGACGGGGTACACCCGGATGATGCACACGGCCGGCGAGGGGGCCGTCGCCCATGCCGCCCGGGACGCTGGCATCCCCTACACGATGTCAACCATGGCGACCACGAGTCTTGAGAACGTGGCCGCGGACGTGGGCGGCGACCTGTGGTTCCAGCTCTACGTATGGCGCGACCGCGGGCTCGTCCGCGAGCTCATCGAGCGTGCCAAGGCCAGCGGGTATCGCGCCCTGATGCTCACCGTCGACACCCCGGTCACGGGTCTGCGGGTGAGGGACGCGCACAACGGCTTCACCATCCCGCCGCAGCTCAGCGCCTCGACCGTGCTGGACATGGCCCGCCATCCCCTGTGGTGCGCAAGCATGCTGACCGGTCCACCGATCACCTACGCCAACTTCGCGCCCGAGGTCGGTCGCACCCCCGAGGGTCTGATGGAGTTTGCTGCAAAGCAGTTCGACCCGTCGGTCTCGTGGGACGACCTCGCCTGGATCCGTGGGCTGTGGCAGGGACCCCTCATCGTCAAGGGTCTGGTGAGCGAGTCGGACGCCGCGCGTGCCGTCGAGGTCGGCGTCGACGCGGTGGTGCTGTCCAACCACGGCGGTCGTCAGCTCGACCAGGTCGTCGTACCCCTGCAGATGCTTCCTGCGGTTCGCGACCGGGTCGGCGACAAGATCGCGGTGTTCGTCGACTCGGGCATCCGTCGTGGCTCGGACATCGCCGTCGCCCTGGCTCTGGGTGCGGACGCCGTTCTTATCGGTCGTCCGTACCTCTACGGGCTCGGCGCCGCCGGCGAGCGTGGGGTGGCTGCCTCGATCTCCATGCTGGGCGCGGAGCTGCGCCGGGCGATGACGCTGATGGGCGTCACATCCGTGGCGCAGCTGCGCGCCGAGGGACCAGCCCTGGTCAGGCCACCGTCTGCGGGATGACCCGGCAGATGCGGCGAACCCGAACCACCTGGGTGATCAGCGTGAGCCAGATGGCGGCCACGATGCTGAACAGGACGATGACCAAGGTGTTCCCCACACCGGCGAGAGCCTTGGGTGGCGCCGGACGGTAGGCGGACCGGGTGGCCGTCACGTGGACCGTGGTGTTCGACGTGACCGGCTTCGCGCCGGCAGCGGTGTACGTCGCAAGGAACTGCTGGGGCCCCTCGGTCGTGGGACGGTACCGATGAGCAGCGTCCTGGCCGAGAGTGAGACTCGCGGTGCCACGAGCGGCACGGTGGTGCGGGCGACGATCGTTGACCCGCAGCGTGCCCTGACGCGGGAGTGCGGCTAGAGGTACGGTCCCGTCGACCCGGTTTCGGGCGAACCTGCGCCGCGCGCTATACCGGAGGTCGGGCCGGGGCCAGGAACGGGGCCGCTGTCCTGGCCGGGCGTGCCGGGCGGCAGCGCGCGACGCATGGACTGCAGCTGCTGCTGGACGGCCATCTGCTGGGCGAACAGTGCGGTCTGGATGCCGTGGAAAAGCCCTTCGAGCCAACCCACGAGCTGGGCCTGCGCGATGCGCAGCTCGGCGTCTGAGGGCGCCTCATCGTTGAACGGCAGCGTGATTCGCTCGAGCTCCTCGATCAGCTCGGGCGCCAGACCCTGCTCCAGCTCGGTGATGGAGCGGCGGTGGATCTCAGCGAGACGGGTGCGCCCAGCCTCGTCCAACGGCGCGCTGCGCACCTCGTCGAGCAGCTGCTTGACCATGGCCCCGATGCGCATGACCTTGGCCGGCTGCTCGATCAGGTCGGCGGGGTTGCGCGACGACTCGTCGCCCTGCTGCTCGGACACCCCCATGCCGTCCTGGGTGACGACGACGACCCGCTGCGACTCGGTGCCGTCTGCGGCGTCCTGCTTCTCATCCGGCGATGGGTTCATGGCTCCATCTTGCTCACTTGAGGCCGCTTTGCTCAATTCAGGCCGGTTTTCTCGCGGCAGAACGCCCATTGGACCGGCCTGAACTGAGCAAAGGTGGGTGTAAGGGGTGGCGCGAAGTCAGCGAGGCGCCATACGGGACTTGAGCATCTCGCGCTTCTCCTCGAACCGCAGCGCCTGCTTCTCTAACGCATCCATGAACTCGGCCAGCTCGGTCCGCGCGGCCTCGCCTTCGGCGGAAAGACCCTCGAGCTCGAAGACCTTCCAGAAGCGCAGCACCGGCGCGACGACCTCGTCCTTGTGCTGTCGCAGGTCGTAGATGCCCTCGATGGCCATCTCGACGGCCTTGCGCTGGAAGCCGGGGAGGTTCGCCCCCGGCATCTGGAAGTTCTTGACGACCTCCAGGATGGCGACCATGGCCTGGTCGGGCGAGATCTTCAGGGCCGCGCCCAGGAGGTTGCGGTAGAAGATCATGTGCAGGTTATCGTCGGCGGCGACGCGGGTGAGCAGGTTCTCGCACATAGGGTCCTGGGTGAACTTGCCGGTATTGCGATGGGAGACCCGCGTGGCCAGCTCCTGGAAGGAGACGTAGGCCAAGGAGCTCATCAGCTCACCGGAATGGGCCGACACGTATCCCTGGGACATGTGCATCATCCGGAATCGTTCCAGCGCAACGGGATCCACCAAC
>DASVHT010000416.1:0-4301 GCA_036382455.1 Dermatophilaceae bacterium | reverse complement strand
GCCGTAGACGCGGATCGAGGCCGCGGTGACGGTGACTGGCCCGGCGTCCGCTGTTTCCAGGGACGCGTGCGGAAGCTCCCAGGCGCTGTCCCAGACCAGGCGGTATGCCGCGCCCTTACCGAGTGCGGGCAGGGTTACCTCTGCGGACTGCGCGCCGCCATGGAAGACGACCAGGAGCGACTCGCCGCCGACGTTGGCGCCGTCGAGCAACATCGTCAGCGCGCGGGTGCGCGGATCGTCCCACGCGCTGTTGTGCATCGGCTGGCCGTCCGCCGCGAACCACTGGAGGTCGGTTTCGCTGTCCTGGTTGGCCGGGCGCCCTGTGAGGAAGGATCGCTGTCCCAGAACGGGGTTGGCCGATCTGAGTCCTGTCAGGAAGCGAGTCGTCTGCAGCAGGTCGCCTTGCCAGGGCTGGAGATCCCAGTCGACCCAGGACACGTCGTTGTCCTGGCAGTAGGCGTTGTTGTTACCACGTTGCGAACGCCCCAGCTCGTCGCCGGCGTTGATCATCGGCACACCGGCCGCCAGCAGCTGGGTGGCAAGCAGGTTGCGGATCGAGCGTCGCCGCGCGCTCAGGAGCAAGGTGTCCCCGCCAGGCCCCTCGGCCCCGTGGTTCCACGAGCGGTTGTCGTCCTGGCCGTCGTGGTTCTCCTCGCCGTTGGCGTCGTTGTGCTTGCCCGAGTACATCGTCGTGTCGGCCAGGGTGAAGCCGTCGTGGGCCGCGACGTAGTTGACCGATGCGATCGGACCACGGTCGCGGGCGCCGAACAGGTCGTGCGAGCCGGCCAGGCGCGTCGCCAGATCACGTACACCGTGGCCCGGAACATGGTGGGCCGAGCGCTCGACATCGGTTAGCCAGAACGTGCGCACCGTGTCACGGAACCGGTCGTTCCACTCGGCGAAGGGCGGCGGGAACTGGCCGGTGCGCCAACCATGCACGCCGAGGTCCCACGGTTCGGCGATCAGCTTGACCCGCGAGAGCACCGGGTCGGTCCGCAACGCGACCAGAAACGGGTGGTTCGGGTCGTATCCGTCGTCCTGACCACGTCCGAGCGCCACGGCCAGGTCGAACCGGAAGCCGTCGACATGGCACTGCTCGACCCAGTACCGCAGGGAGTCCAGAACCATCCGGGCAACAATCGGGTGGCGCAGGTCGAGGGTGTTGCCGCACCCCGTCACGTCGATGTCACGCCCGCGCTCGTCCAGCCGGTAGTAGGCGCGGTTGTCCAGGCCCCGCCACGAAAGCGTCGCTCCGACGCGGCCCTGCTCGCAGGTGTGGTTGTAGACGACGTCGAGGATGACCTCGAGACCGGCGGCGTGGAGCAGCTTGACCATGCCCTTGAACTCTTCGAGCCGGCCCTGGGGGTCGGTGGACGCGGCGTACGCCCCATGGGGGGAAGAGAATCCCAACGTGTTGTAACCCCAATGGTTCACGAGCCCACGTTTCACCAGCTCGGACTCGTGGATGAACGCATGGATCGGCATCAGCTCCACGGATGTCACGCCCAGCCCTTGCAGGTGCGCGATCGTGGCGGGGTGTGCCATCGCGGCATACGTCCCCCGCAGGGTCTCGGGGATGTCGGGGTGGCCTTTGGTGAGGTTTCGGATGTGCGTCTCGTAGATGACGGTCTCGGCCCACGGAACCTGCGGCGGCGCGTCGTCGCCCCAGTCGAAGTGGTCGTCGACGACCACGCCCCGCGGCACGTATGCCGCGCTGTTGCGTTCGTCCCTGACATCGGGGTCGCCGTGCAGCGCAGCATCCACGACATGGCCGAACACCTCCGGGCGCCATGCCACCTGGCCCTCGATCGCCCGGGCGTAAGGATCCAGCAGCAGCTTTGCGGGGTTGTACCGCAAGCCCTGCTCAGGCTGCCACGGGCCTTGAGCCCGAACGGCATACCGCTGTCCGGCGCGGAGGCCTGGGACCGAGCCGAACCACGTCCCATGCCTGCGCTCCCCCAAGGCGATCCGGCGCTCACTGGCTCCAGCTGCGTCCCCGGCCTCGAAGAGGCAGATCTCGACAGCCTCCGCGTGCCCGGCATAGACGGCGAAGTCCACCCCGTCGTTCGTCACGGTCGCCCCGAGAGGGGGAGGGAGATCGTGGGAGGGGTGCATGGGCACAAGCGTAGGGAGTCGTTAACGTTAGGCACATGACCGATCCGACTTCACTGCCGAACTTCCCGCCGCCGCCCGGCGAGCACCCCCTTCGTGGACGTGTGCTCGACGCCCTGATCGACGAAGGCTTCGAGCCCAACATCGATGAGGACGGCGATGTGGCCTTCACGATGCAGGACCAGCAGCTGTTCGTGCGCTGCACCGAAGGCGACTTCACCATCATGCGCGTCTTCGGTCAGTGGCAGATCGGCGACGACGTCCCGCAGGATGCGCTGACCCAGCTCAGGGCGTGCAACGAGCTGACCCTGAGCCTCAACGTGGTCAAGACCGGCATTGCGAACGAGACCCTGGTCGTGACGGGCGAGCACGTCATCGGCGCAGACACCGACGTCAAGGGGCTGCTGGTCGTGACGACCCAGCTGGTGCTGTCCGCGGTCCACATGTGGCACGAGACGATCATGGGCCGGACGCTGGGCGATGGCGCGGGACTGGAGCAGGCATGAGCGACCTGGTCCGGCTCGAGGTCGAGGGTGGCATCGGCACCATCCGTCTTGAGCGACCCCCCATGAACGCGCTGAACGCCGAGATGCAGGACGCTCTGCACCTCGCCGCGGTTGAGGCTTCCGCGCGCCGCGACGTCTCTGCCGTCATCCTCTACGGCGGCGAGAAGGTCTTCGCGGCCGGCGCTGACATCAAGGAGATGCAGACCATGTCCTACACCGACATGGTCGACCGCTCAGCGGCGTTGCAGGCAGCCTTCACGGCGGTGGCCCGGATCCCCAAACCAACCGTGGCGGCGGTCACCGGCTACGCGCTCGGCGGCGGCTGTGAGCTGGCGCTGACCTGTGACTTCCGGGTTGCGGGCGACAATGCCAAGTTCGGCCAGCCAGAGGTGCTGCTCGGCGTTATCCCCGGCGCCGGTGGCACGCAACGACTTTCGCGGCTGATCGGTCCTTCCAGGGCCAAGGACATCATCTTCGCCGGGCGCTTCGTCGCGGCGGAAGAGGCCTTGCGGATCGGCCTCGTAGACGAGGTTGTCGCGCCCGAGGACGTCTATGCCGCCGCCCGTCGGCGCGTCGAGCGCTACGTAGGCGGTCCGGCATACGCGATCCGTGCGGCAAAGGAGGCCATCGACAGGGGCCTCGAGGTCGACCTCGTCACCGGCTTGGAGATCGAGCGGATGCAGTTCTCCGGCTTGTTCGCGACCCATGACCGTGCGATCGGCATGGCATCGTTCGTCGAGCACGGCCCCGGCAAGGCGGAGTTCGAAGGCCGATAGGCCGTGGTCGGTCGTGCGGACAGGCGAGGTGTCGGGCACCACGTTGACGCGCGTTCTTGACTACAGTCCGGCCTGTCAGGATGTTCCGGAACCTGCCATCACACCACCTGTAGCACACCCCAACGGAAGAGGCCGAGCCAGCGATGAACATCGTCGTCTGTATCAAGTACGTGCCTGACGCCCAGTCGGACCGCACGTTCAACGCGTCGGACAACACGACCGACCGGTTGGGCGTTGACTGTCTCCTGTCCGAGCTCGACGAGTACGCGATCGAGTCAGCCCTCAAGCTGGTCGAAGGCGCTGGTGGGGGAGCGGAGGAGAACACGCTCACAGTCCTGACCGTCGGCCCGGACAAGGCGGCCGACGCGATCAAGAAGGCCCTGCAGATGGGGGCCCATGCCGGTGTCCATGTCAACGACGAGGCGATCCACGGGTCCGACGCGGTGGCGACCTCGCTGATCCTGGCTGCGGCCGTGAACAAGATCGGGCGTCCGGACCTGATCCTGACGGGCATGGCGTCCACCGACGCCGCGATGGGCGTGGTCCCGGCCATGTTGGCGGAGCGGCTGGGCCTGCCACAGGTGACTCTGGCCTCCGAGCTGAGCGTCGAGGGTGGCACCGTGACCATTCGTCGCGACGGTGATGTGGCCTCCGAGACGATTGCCGCTTCGTTGCCGGCCCTGGTCTCGGTCACCGACCAGATCAACGAGCCTCGCTACCCCTCGTTCAAGGGGATCATGGCCGCCAAGAAGAAGCCGGTGCAGACGTGGTCGCTGGCCGACCTCGACCTGGACGCCGGCTCGGTTGGCCTGGCGGCAGCCTGGACCAAGGTCGAGTCCTTCGCCCAGCGCCCGCCGCGCGCCAAGGGCCAGATCGTCACCGACGAGGGCGACGGCGGCACCAAGCT
>DASVHT010000415.1:0-2581 GCA_036382455.1 Dermatophilaceae bacterium | reverse complement strand
CGGTGCGCTCGGGTGACACCATCAGCGCCATCGCGGCACGCCAGGGGGTCTCACAGGCCTCGTTGCTCAAGGCCAACGGTCTGTCGTTGCGTTCGATCCTGCAGATCGGTCAGAAGCTGAAAGTCGTGACTGCGGTCAGGAAGGTGGCTGACAGCTCCAACACCTTCGCCGGACGCACCTACCCGGACAACATCGTGCGTGCCGCCGCAGCCAACCGAGCCTTTCTGGCCCGCCAGGACGTTCCGAGCCGCACGCAGACAAAGAGGATGATCGAGTCGACCGCTCGGCGTCACGGGCTCGACCCCAAGCTGGCCCTGGCGATCTCCTGGCAGGAGTCCGGGTGGAGCCAGCGGCAGGTCTCTGTCGCCAACGCCATCGGCGCGATGCAGGTCATCCCGAGCACCGGCGTGTGGGCCTCCGAGCTTGTCGGCCGCAGGCTCAACCTGCTCGACGCGCAGGACAACGTCACTGCGGGCATGGTGATCCTGCGCTCCCTGACCCGTACCGCACGCACCGAGCAAGAAGCAATCGCGTCGTACTACCAGGGCCTGCGCTCCGTGCAGAACAGCGGGATGTTCCCCGACACCGCGCAGTACGTGAAGTCCGTCCTGACGCTCAAGGGCCGCATGTAGGGGGCCGACGGCTGCCGCTGAACGCTCGCGCGCCGTGCCTGCGCTGACAGCCGGCGATCGTTACATAGACTCTGCGCGTGACTTCTGCGTTTCCCAGCTCCCTCATCGAGCATGTGCTCGATGGGCGCTATCGCGTGCTCTCACACCTGGCGGACGGCGGAATGGCCACGGTCTACGTCGCCCTGGACCAGCGCCTGGACCGCAAGGTTGCGCTCAAGGTCATGCGATCGGACCTTGCCAAGGATGAGTCCTTCGTCAGCAGGTTCCGCCGCGAGGCCCGCTCCGCCGCGAAGCTGAGCCACCCCAACGTCGTAGCGGTCTACGACCAGGGCGAGGACGAAGGCCACGTCTTCCTCACCATGGAGCTGGTCACGGGTCTGACCCTGCGACAGGTCATGGAGGCCGAGGGGCCACTGACCCCACGCGCTGCTCTGGACATCATCGACCCGGTTCTGCAGGCTCTCGGAGCAGCGCACAGCGCCGGTCTGATCCACCGTGATGTCAAGCCCGAGAACGTCATCCTGCGTGAGGACGGCACCGTCAAGGTCGCCGACTTCGGCCTGGCGCGGGCCATCGCAACAGGAACCTCGACCGCGCAGACCGGTGTCCTTCTCGGCACCGTCGCCTACCTCTCGCCGGAGCAGGTCGAGCGCGGGATGGCCGACGCCCGCAGTGACGTCTATGCGGCCGGCCTGCTGCTGTTCGAGATGCTCGCAGGCTCCAAGGCCTTCCTTGGTGACTCGCCCATCCACGTCGCCTACCAGCACGTTCACAGCGAGGTGCCCGCGCCCTCGAGCAGGGTCAGCACCGTACCGGCCGCACTCGACCAGGTCGTCGCTCGGGCCAGCGCCCGTAACCCGGATGACCGACCGCGTGACGCCAACGAGCTGCTGACGGAGGTGAGGCGGGCGCGCCAGATGCTCTCACCCGATGAGCTCGACCTGCGGCCTGCGGGTGCGACGGGCGCCGCGGCCGTGAACATGACGATGGCACTTCCCCTGACCGAGGTGGTCCCTGCGGTCGGAGCTCCTGCAGGCGCTGGGGCCACGCGTCTCGGTCGCCTCGCCGCCTTGGTGCGCACCTCATCCTGGCGAGGCCGCAACTGGCCGCTGCTCGCACTTGCGCTCTTCCTTGTCGCGGCAGCCGCGGCCCTGTGGTTCTTCCTGGCCGGCCCGGGCTCCAGCACCACCGTGCCCAGGCTCTCCGGCCTGACCATGCAGGTGGCCAAGCGTGCGTTGACCAACGCCCACCTCAGCTCAAAGGTGGTCAGGTCCTTCGACGAGACCACCAGGGCAGGGGTTGTTCTCGCCGCCGATCCAGCGGCCGGGAAGGAGGTCGGTCGCGGGTCCATCGTCGTCCTGACCGTGTCCCAGGGACAGGAGCGGTATGCCGTGCCCAAGCTCGTCGGGCGTACCCAGACCGATGCCGAGCAGCACCTGACCGACGCCAAGCTCGCGGTCGGCAAGGTGACTCAGGCCTTCAGCGAGACCGTGCCCCAGGGCCAGGTCATCTCCACGTCGCCCGCCGCGGACACCTCGGTCAAGCGCGCCACTCTCGTCGCGATGGTGATCAGCCAGGGCCGTCAGCCGATCCAGGTCACCGACTGGACCGGCAAGCCGGCCGACCAGGCGATCAAGGCACTGACAGATGCCAAGCTCAAGGTCGATGCCACCAAGTCGGACTGGAGCGACACCGTGCCCAAGGGCTCGGTGATCAGCCAGTCCCCCGCAACCGGCACGCTGTTCCAGGGGGACGCCGTCACCCTCGTCGTCTCCAAGGGCCCCCAGTTCGTCGTGGTCCCCGATGTCTTGCGGAAGCCGCAGGCTGAAGCGACGTCGATCCTTCAGGGCCTGGGCTTCACGGTGAAGGTCGAAAAGCCGCTCGGTGGGCTGTTGTTCGGGCTTGTCCAGAACCAGTCGATCCCCGCGGGAACCCCTGCACCGAGCGGC
>DASVHT010000414.1:0-27098 GCA_036382455.1 Dermatophilaceae bacterium | reverse complement strand
GCCACTGCTCGAGGGGGTCGACGAAACCGGATCGATGAGCGATCCCCTCGACGACCGGCCAGCCGTAGTTGTGGCCGGGGTCGATGCGATTCAGCTCGTCCCAGGTGTCCTGCCCGAACTCGCTGGCGTACATGGCTCCGGCCTTGTCCCAGGCCATGCCCTGGACGTTGCGATGGCCAAGGCTCCAGACGCGGGACCCCGGGAAGGGGTTGCCGGGGGCGGGGGAGCCCTCTGCGGTGACTCGCAGGATCTTGCCGTTCAGCGACTCCTCGTCCTGTGCGGGGTCGCGCTGGCCCGCGTCACCGGTCGCGATGTAGAGATAGCCGTCCGGGCCGATCGCGAGCCTTCCGCCATCATGGTTCGCGGCCTTAGCAATGCCCTTGACGATGACCGGGCCGGGCGCCAGCGCGCTGCCGTTGAAGGTCATTCGCATGACCCGGTTGTCGGAGTCCGCGGTGAAGTAGACGAAAACGGTGCGGTCCGACGCGAAGGTGGGGGACACCGCGATACCGAGCAGTCCTCCCTCCCCTCCGGGAACCACCCCGGGCACCCTCCCCACCGAGACCGGGGCGGCGCCTTCGGCCACGTGGAGCACCTCGCCCTGGTCCCGCAGAGTGACGAGGGCCGTGCCGTCGGGCAGGAATGCCAGCCCCCAGGGCACGCTGAGCCCGGTCGCGATGGTCTGCGTTGCTTCTGCCGGGGACCCCGTCGCGGGCGCCTCGGGTGTCGTGGCTCCTGGCGGCGAGGCGCTGCTGCGCACAGGCGCCGAGATCGTCGGGGACACGACCCGGTCCCCGCCGCTGGCACAGCTCGTGAGGAGCAGTGCGATCAACAGCGTGGACCATGCCCGTCTGCCCATCCCACATTCTCACCCGTTACGGTCTGGGCATGACTGTGATCTCGCTGCCGGACCCCGAGTGGATCGACCTTGTCGGACCGGTGGAGGGTGTGGAGATCGTGCAGTGGGACCTGGCGGGGGAGCCACCGCGCCGTGACGAGCTCTCCTTCGTGGTACCGCCCTATCTCGGGTCGCCACCGTGGCAGCGGCTCGGCCTGGTGCCCGGTCTGCGGGTGGTTCAGCTGCTGAGCGCCGGCTACGACGATGTGCTCGCAGCGCTTCCGGCCGGCGTTCTGCTCGCCAACGCGGCTGGTGTCCACGACGCCTCGACCGCAGAGCTCGCGGTGACACTCACGCTGAGCTCGCTGCGCGGCATACCGGAGTTTGTTGTCGCACAGGGACATTCGCAGTGGCTGCCGTCCGAACGCAGGCAGTCCCTCGCCGACAAGAAGGTGCTCATCATCGGGTATGGCGGGATCGGGGTCGCGATCGCGCGTCGCCTCAGTGGCTTTGAGGTGACGCTGACGGCCGTGGCCTCGCGCGCCCGGGCCGGCGATGAGCTCGTGCCGTCGGTGCACGGGGTGGACGAGCTTTCGTCCCTTCTCCCGGAGCAGGACGTGGTCATCCTGATCGTGCCGCTCTCGGACGCGACCCAGGGACTGGTCGATCGGGACTTCCTGGCCTCGATGCGCGAGGGATCGCTGCTCGTCAACGTCTCGCGCGGCAAGGTCGTCGACACCGACGCACTAGTTGAAGCGGCAGCGTCTGGCCGGATCCGGGCTGCACTGGACGTCACCGACCCCGAGCCGCTGCCGGGGGACCATCCGCTTTGGCACACGCCCGGGGTCCTCATCAGCCCACACGTGGGCGGGGCCTCCAGTGCCTTCGCACCCCGGGCGGTGGCGCTCCTGAGGGAGCAGATCGTGGCGTATGCGCGGGAGCGTCCGTTGCGCAACGTGGTGAACGCAGGCTGATCCATTGCGTACCTCTGTGGTCCGCTGCAAGATCGAGCCATGACCTCGACACTGCTCGCCATCGGCACACGCAAGGGGCTCTGGCTGGCCCAGAGCAAGGACCGGAGCACGTGGACGATGGACGGCCCGCACTTTCTCATGCGTGAGATCCCCAGCATCGGCATCGACACCCGCGGAGGGTCCCCGAGACTTCTCGTCGGGGTGCGCTCAGAGCACTGGGGCCCCACGGCCACGAGGAGCGATGACCTCGGCCAGTCCTGGGATGAGACCCCCGAGGGCGCAGTCCGCTTCCCTGAGGACACCGGAGCCGCCGTCGAGCGGGTCTGGCAGATCACGCCGGACGTCCATGATGACGACGTCGTGTGGGCCAGCACCGAACCGCAGGCACTGTGGCGCAGCGCTGACCGCGGCCAGACGTTCTCCCTGGTCCGCGGCCTCTGGGAGCATCCGCATCGCCCGGACTGGGGCGCCGGGTTCGGTGGAGCTGCGATCCACACGATCCTGCCCGATCCGGCCGACTCCGCCTCGATGCTCGTGGCAATGAGCACCGGCGGCGTCTACCGGACCGCGGACAGCGGCCAGACGTGGACTGCCAACAACGGCGGTATCAAGGCGCCCTACCTGCCCGACCCGTGGCCGGAGTTCGGCCAGTGTGTGCACAAGGTCGCCCGGGACAGCGTCAACCCCGCCCGCCTCTACGCCCAGAACCACCACGGCGTCTACCGTTCGGATGACAACGGAGCCACCTGGACCTCGATCGCCGACGGCCTGCCGACCGACTTCGGCTTCACGGTTCTTGCCCACCCGACCAAGGGCGACACCGTGTGGCTGATCCCGGTCACCGCCGACCGTGAACGCATCCCACCCGGCGGCCAGCTTCAGGTCCAGCGCTCCTCGGACGCCGGCGCATCCTGGCTGACGTGCTCCGACGGACTGCCCGCTCCGTCCTACACGTGTGTGCTGCGCGATGCGGCCGCCACTGACACCCACGAACCGGCGGGGCTCTACTTCGGGACACGAAACGGTGAGGTCTATGCATCTTCGAACGAGGGAGAGAGCTTCGTCCGTATCGCCGAGCAGCTGCCGGATGTCCTTTGCGTGCGGGCGGCAGTCCTCACATGACCGACGGCGTGCGGATCATCCTTCCCGGAGTCCTGCGGGAGCTGGCCGATGGCGACGCCGAGGTCGTGGTGCCGGTCGGCGGTGAAGCGACTCTGCTGCGGACCGTCCTCGATGCGGCTTTCGTCACGCGGCCGCAGCTCGGCGCCCGGATCAGGGACGAGACGGGTGAGCTGCGTCGCCACGTCAACGTGTTCGTCGACGGCCAGGATGTTCGTCGCACGGGTGGACTCGACGTCCTGGTCGGTCCCGACGCTGTGGTCCACATCCTTCCGTCGGTGGCCGGTGGCTGATTCGCCGGATCCCGGGATCCAGAGGAGGCTCGAGTCATGACGACGGCGAAGACCCAGCGCACGCTGATCCTGCTTCGGCACGCGAAGGCTGAACAGGCGCACGGCAAGCCGGACCACCAACGCGGGCTCGCAGCGCGAGGCCGTCACGACGCGCGTGCCGTCGGCAGGTGGCTGAGCGATCCATCGCAGGGTGCGGCCATCGACCTCGTTCTCTGCTCAACCTCCGAACGCACCCGCCAGACCCTCGATGGTCTCTGCGCCGCCGGTGCCCTCGTGAGGGAGTCGCGGTTCGACGAGCGGATCTACAACGCCAGCGCGGCCTCCCTGCTGGGCGTGCTGCTGGAGGTTCCGGACTCGGTCAACACCGTCCTGCTGGTAGGCCATGCCCCCGGGATCCCCATGCTGGCAATGGCGCTCGCGATCGGGGGCACCGGGTCGACCGAAGCCATCGAGCGTCTCTCAAAGGGCTTCCCCACCTCCAGCCTGGCGATCCTGGGGTTCGAGGGTCGCTGGGCGGCTCTGGCGCCCGAAACGGCGTACCAGCGTGAGTTCGTGGTTCCGCGAGGTTGAGCCAGAGGTGGCTCTGTCCGCAGGGCGAGATCGAGGTATCAGCCTGTGGATGGGGTCATAGAATCCCGGCATGACCCAGAGCCCGACCGCGTCGTCCAGCCAGCCCGACATCAAGCCGCGCAGCCGCGACGTCACCGACGGGCTCGAGAAGGCGGCGGCCAGGGGTATGCTCCGCGCCGTCGGCATGGGCGATGACGACTGGGTCAAGCCACAGATCGGGGTCGCCAGCTCCTGGAACGAGATCACCCCGTGCAACCTGTCGCTGGATCGGCTCGCCCAGGCGGTCAAGGACGGGGTGCACGCCGCCGGCGGCTACCCGCTGGAGTTCGGAACCATCAGCGTCAGCGACGGCATCTCGATGGGACACGAGGGGATGCACTTCTCGCTGGTCAGCCGCGAGATCATCGCCGACTCCGTCGAGGCCGTCATGCAGGCCGAGCGCCTTGACGGCTCCGTTCTGCTGGCCGGCTGCGACAAGTCCCTGCCGGGGATGCTCATGGCCGCTGCGCGCCTCGATCTTGCGAGTGTCTTCCTGTATGCCGGGTCGATCCTCCCCGGCATCGCCAAGATGAGCGACGGGTCTGAGCGCACGGTCACCATCATCGACGCGTTCGAGGCCGTCGGGGCGTGCGCGGCAGGTCGCATGAGCCGCGACGACGTCGACGCCATCGAGCGTGCCATCTGCCCGGGTGAGGGTGCCTGCGGTGGCATGTACACCGCCAACACCATGGCGTGCGTGGCCGAAGCCATCGGGATGTCACTGCCCGGTAGCGCGGCCCCGCCGGCCACCGACCGTCGCCGTGACGGGTTCGCGCGCAAGTCCGGCGAGGCCGTCGTCGGGCTGCTGCGCCATGGCATCACTGCCCGCCAGATCATGACCAAGGAGGCGTTCGAGAATGCCATCGCCGTCGTCATGGCCTTCGGCGGGTCGACAAACGCTGTCCTGCATCTGCTGGCCATCGCCAACGAGGCGGAGGTCGAGCTGTCCCTGGAGGACTTCGCAAGAGTCGGGGCCACCGTCCCTCACCTGGCCGACGTCAAGCCTTTCGGCCGGTTCGTCATGACCGACATCGACCGCGTCGGCGGTGTCCCGGTCGTCATGAAGGCCCTGCTGGGCGCGGGACTTCTGCACGGTGACTGCCTGACCGTCACGGGTCGGACCGTGGCCGAGAACCTTGCCGACGTCCGCCCACCCGACCCCGATGGCCACGTCCTGCGCGCCATGTCCGAGCCCCTGCACAAGACCGGTGGCCTGACCATGCTGCGCGGCTCTCTGGCGCCCGAGGGCGCTGTCGTGAAGTCGGCTGGCTTTGACGCGAATGTCTTCGAGGGCAGCGCAAGGGTCTTCGACGGGGAGCGCGCGGCGATGGATGCCGTGGCGAACGGCTCCCTGAAGGCCGGGGACGTTCTGGTCATCCGCTACGAGGGGCCCAAGGGCGGTCCCGGGATGCGCGAGATGCTCGCCGTCACCGGCGCCATCAAGGGTGCCGGTCTCGGCAAGGACGTGCTTCTGCTGACCGACGGTCGCTTCTCAGGTGGCACCACAGGACTGTGCGTCGGACACGTGGCCCCCGAGGCGGAGGACGGAGGCCCCATCGCCTTCGTCCGGGACGGTGACCGGATCCGCCTCGACGTGGCCGCTGGGACGCTCGACGTGGACGTGCCGCAGGAGGTGCTAGCCGAGCGCGCCGTCGGCTTCACGCCGCCGGCGTCCAAGTACCCTCGAGGCGTCCTGGCCAAGTACCGCAAGCTGGTCGGCAGCGCCGCACGGGGAGCCGTCTGCGGCTGAGCAGCTCATGTGTCGCGTGGTCCATTTATCGGACAACGCGTCCGAATGTTGAGACCACACGCACAGCCGGTTGACACTTCATCGCGGTGCCTGCACGGTTGGCGCGTGGCCCGAATTCTCGTACTCCCCTAGCGTGCCGACTCCCACCTGAGTCAGCGCGCTACCCCTCATGTCCGGATCCGGACCGAGGGTCTTTTTTTTGCAGACGGTCCGTGATCGCGGACCGGCTCGGACCACGGGACTGCACGAGGCACTCGTTCTTGAAAGCGGTGACGAAAGTGACTGACGGCAAGGCTCCAGGGCCAGGCTCGACCCCAGACGCATCCGGGCGGCAGGGACCCTCTCCTGCGGACCTCGCCGGCTCGACGCGCGCAGGCAGCGTTCCGGCCGACGAGCCCCAGGGCCAGGTCACCGGCGCGCAGAGCCTGGTGATGGCACTGGAGGCGCTGGGCGTCGATACTGTCTTCGGGATCCCGGGCGGTGCGATCCTGCCGGCATACGACCCGCTCCTGGACTCCACCAAGGTGCGGCACATCCTGGTGCGTCATGAGCAGGGTGCGGGGCACGCGGCCGAAGGCTACGCATCGGCCAGCGGCAAGGTCGGGGTGTGCATGGCCACGAGCGGCCCGGGTGCGACCAACCTGGTGACGCCGATCGCCGACGCGTACATGGACTCGGTCCCCATCGTCGCCATCACCGGCCAGGTCACCTCCAGGTCCATCGGGACGGACGCCTTCCAGGAGGCCGACATCCGCGGCATCACCATGCCGATCACCAAGCACAACTACCTGATCACGGACGCAGACGCTATCCCGCGTGCGATAGCCGAGGCCTTCCACATCGCGGGGACCGGCCGCCCCGGCCCGGTGCTGGTCGACATCAGCAAGGACGCCCTCATGGCCATGACCACGTTCGTGTGGCCCCCGAAGCTGGACCTGCCCGGCTACCGCCCGGTGGCCAAGCCGCATGGCAAACAGATCCGCGAAGCGGCCAGGCTCATCGGTGAGGCGCGTCGTCCGGTGCTGTATGTCGGTGGGGGAGTCATCCGCTCCGGTGCCAGTGACCTGCTCCGCAAGTTCGTCGAGCTCACCCAGATACCGGTGGTCACCACGTTGATGGCCCGGGGTGCCGTGTCCGACCACCACCCGCTCAACCTCGGGATGCCGGGCATGCACGGTTCTGTGGCTGCAGTCACGGCCCTACAGAAGTCAGACCTGCTGATCGCACTCGGTGCCCGCTTCGACGACCGGGTGACCGGTCAGCTCTCGACCTTCGCGGTTGGCGCCAAGGTCATCCACGCGGACATCGACCCTGCCGAGATCTCCAAGAACCGCGTCGCCGACGTCCCGATCGTAGGCGACTGCAAGGACGTCATCAGTGACCTCATCGCGGCGGTTGGCGGCGACGCGGCTGCTGGTCATCGAGGTGACTACGAGGCGTGGCGGACGCAGGTTGCCGAGTGGAAGGCCACCTTCCCGCTGGGCTACTCCGCACCTGAGGGCGACGCGCTCTCCCCGCAGTACGTCATCGAGCGCATCGGCGCCATCAGCGGACCGGAGTCGATCTTCGTGGCCGGCGTTGGCCAGCACCAGATGTGGGCCGCCCAGTTTGTCAAGTATGAACGGCCGCACAGCTGGATCAACTCCGGCGGTCTGGGCACGATGGGTTTCGCGGTGCCGGCGGCGATGGGAGCCAAGGTCGCCCAGCCCGATCGGACCGTCTGGGCCATCGACGGTGACGGTTGCTTCCAGATGACCAACCAGGAGCTCGCAACCTGCGTCATCAACAAGATCCCGATCAAGGTCGCGATCATCAACAACTCGAGCCTGGGCATGGTCCGCCAGTGGCAGACGCTCTTCTACAACGAGCGCTACTCCAACACTGACCTGCACACCAGCCATGCGCAGGTCCGCGTCCCCGACTTCGTCAAGCTGGCCGAAGCCTACGGATGCGTCGGGCTGCGCTGTGACTCACCCGCCGAGGTCGACTCAACGATCGCCAAGGCCATGGAGATCAGCGACCTTCCGGTCGTGGTGGACTTCGTCGTCCACCGCGATGCGATGGTATGGCCGATGGTCCCCTCCGGAGTCAGCAACGACCAGATCCAGACTGCACGCGGCCTGACGCCCGTGTGGGACCGCGAAGACTGAAGGGGGACCCAGAGATGAGCAAGCACACGCTGTCAGTCCTGGTCGAGAACAAGCCCGGCGTCCTGGCTCGCATCGCGGGGCTGTTCTCGCGTCGCGGGTTCAACATCGACTCCCTGGCGGTCGGTCCGACCGAACACGCGGAGGTGTCACGGATGACGGTCGTCGTCGATGTCGAGGACCTGCCGCTGGAGCAGGTCACCAAGCAGCTCAACAAGCTGGTCGAGGTGCTCAAGGTGGTGGAGCTCGATCAGAACGCCTCCGTCCAACGCGAGATCCTCCTGGTCAAGGTCCGCGCGGACATGCAGACCCGCTCGCACATCCTTGAGACGGCCCAGCTGTTCCGGGCCAAGGTGGTAGACGTCGCCACCGACGCCGTGACCATCGAGGCCACCGGTAGCAGCGACAAGCTGGACGCGCTGCTGCGGATTCTGGAGCCCTTTGGCATCAGAGAGCTCGTCCAGTCCGGCAGGGTCGCCATCGGCCGTGGCGCCCGCTCCATCACCGATCGCTCGCTGCGGTCGGCCTGAGACGACATGACTCGCACAAACCCGCTCACGCAACCACACCCCATACCTGAAGGAGCCCGCCGTGGCTGAGATGTTCTACGACGACGATGCAGACCTGTCCGTGATCCAGGGACGCAAGGTCGCTGTCATCGGCTATGGCAGCCAGGGCCACGCCCACGCGCTGAACCTGCGCGACTCGGGCGTCGACGTTCGCGTGGGCCTGGCGGAGGGCAGCAGGTCCAAGGCCAAGGCAGTGGCAGAGGGACTGAAGGTCGTGTCGGTGGCCGAGGCGGTGCGCGAGGCCGACGTCGTCATGATCCTGACCCCGGACCAGGCCCAGCGCAGCGTCTACGCCGAGTCGATCGCCCCGAACCTCAAGGAGGGCGCGGCGCTGTTCTTCGCCCACGGCTTCAACATCCGGTTCGGCTACATCCAGGCCCCGTCAGGTGTCGACGTCGCTATGGTGGCGCCAAAGGGACCGGGGCACCTCGTGCGGCGCGAGTATGTCGACGGCCGCGGGGTCCCCGTGCTCGTCGCCGTCGAGAAGGACGAGTCCGGCGGGGCATGGGAGCTGGCCAAGTCCTACGCCCGGGCGATCGGCGGCCTGCGCGCCGGCGGCATCAGGACGACCTTCACCGAGGAGACCGAGACCGACCTGTTCGGCGAGCAGGCGGTTCTGTGCGGTGGTGCGTCGCAGCTGGTCATGTACGGTTTCGAGACCCTCGTCGAGGCTGGCTACCAGCCCGAGGTGGCGTACTTCGAGTGCCTGCACGAGCTCAAGCTGATCGTCGACCTGATGGTCGAGGGAGGCATCGCCAAGCAGCGTTGGTCGGTTTCCGACACCGCTGAGTACGGCGACTATGTCTCGGGTCCCCGGGTCATCGACGCGCGGGTCAAGGAGAACATGAAGGCTGTGCTTGCGGACATCACAAGTGGCGCCTTCGCCAAACGCTTCATCGCCGACCAGGACGCTGGCGCACCCGAGTTCAAGGCGCTGCGCGAGAAGGGCGCGGCACACCCGATCGAGGCGACCGGGCGCGAGCTGCGTGGCCTGATGAGCTGGATCAAGCCGTCCGACACGGACTACGTCGAGGGCTCCGCCGCGCGCTGAAGCCGAGGGCTTGCCTCCTCTCGTTGCGCCGAAACCACCGAGTCGCTCCCCGCGACCGGTGGTTTCGGTGGTTTCGCCGCAACGAGACGCGGGTGCCTGCGTGTCCCATATCGCGGCCCGCTGCCGACGCGCCGGCTGCGCGCTCTAGACTCATTTCGGGCACAACGCGGTGCCGAGGAATTTGCTCTCCACCGGCCGACCGCACACCTGGACCGGCCGGTCCCTCCAGCTGTGAAGGACAGGCCCCGTGACCAAGCCAGTTGTCTTGATTGCCGAAGTGCTCTCGCCCGCGACCATCGAAGCCCTCGGGCCCGACTTCGAGGTCCGACACTGCGATGGTGCCAACCGCGACGAGCTCCTGGCGGCCCTGGCCGACGTCGACGCAGTGCTGATCCGCTCCGCCACCAAGATGGACCAGGAGGCGCTCGCCGCCGCCAAGCGGCTCAAGGTCGTCGCACGGGCCGGTGTCGGTCTGGACAATGTGGACGTCAAGGCTGCAACGATCGCCGGGGTCATGGTCGTGAACGCCCCGACATCCAACATCGCCTCAGCCGCCGAGCTGGCCGTCGGCCTGTTGCTGGCCACCGCCCGCAACATCGCGCCCGCCAACCAGGCGCTCAAGGACGGGAAGTGGAAGCGCAGCCAGTACGGCGGAGTCGAGCTGCTCGGCAAGACCGCAGGAATCGTCGGTCTCGGCCGGATAGGCGCCCTGACCGCCGAGCGGCTCGCGGGCTTTGGCATGAGGCTGCTCGCGTACGACCCCTACCTGAGCGCGGCTCGTGCTGGCCAGCTCGGGGTCAAGCTCGTCTCCCTCGAAGACTTGCTGGCCGAGAGCGACTTCATCACCGTGCACCTGCCCAAGACGCCTGAGACCATTGGCCTGATTGGCGAAGAGGCTCTCAAGCTCGTCAAACCGTCCGTGCGCATCATCAACGCGGCCCGCGGTGGCATCGTCGACGAGCAGGCACTGGCCAACGCGCTCAAGGAGGGCCGTGTTGCGGGCGCCGGAATCGACGTGTGGTCGAAGGAGCCATGCACCGAGTCCCCGCTGTTCGAGTTCGAGTCGGTCGTTGTCACCCCACATCTCGGCGCCTCGACCGAAGAGGCCCAGGAAAAGGCTGGCGTCGCGGTTGCCAAGTCGGTCCGGCTTGCCCTGGGCGGCGACCTGGTTCCGGACGCCGTGAACGTCGCCGGGGGTGTCATCGCCGAGGAGGTCCGACCCGGAATCGCCCTGGTGGAGAAGCTCGGCCGCATCTACACCGCGCTCGCAGGGTCCGTTCCTGCGCAGCTCGACATCGATGTTCGCGGCGAGATCACCCAGTTCGACGTCAGCATCTGGAAGCTGGCGGCTCTCAAGGGTCTGTTCCAGGACGTGGTCGAGGAGCAGGTGTCCTATGTCAACGCCCCCTTGCTGGCCCGTGAGCGAGGTTGCGAGGTGCGCCTCCTGACCGACCCGAACAGCGCGGACTTCCGCAACGTCACGGTGCTTCGCGGAACCCTTGCCGATGGCAGCGTCATCAGCGTCTCCGGCACCCTCACCGGCCCGCGGATGATCGAGAAGGTCGTGGGCGTCAACGGGTATGACCTCGAGGTCCCCATCTCGGAGCACATGGCCTTCTTCACGTATGCCGACCGGCCCGGTGTCGTGGGCAACGTCGGCCGCGTGCTCGGCGAGGCCGGCATCAACATCGGTGGCATGCAGGTGGCACGTGACGCTGCGGGCGGCGAGGCGCTCGTGGTGATCACCGTCGACTCACAGATCCCTGCGCCAGTGCTGAGCGAGATCTCCCAGGAGATCGGCGCGAATACGGTCAGGGTGGTCGACCTCGACGACTGAACCCAACGTTCGGTCTGTCTCAGTTTATGAGAACGCGTCCCAGATGGTAGGACGCTGCGGTATTCTGGGGTACAGGTCGTGGCTCGCTATCTGCTGCTGCGGCCAGGCCATCTGAGTCAGCGACTCGTCGCGGAGAACCCGCACGCGCTGCTCACCGGCCGGGGGCAGGACTCGAGGCCGCAAGACGCCTCGATATCAGCGTGTGAGAGCTCAATGGGGTGAAGGACGTGATCAGCATGAGCGAAGAAGAACTGGCTGCTCGCCGGGCACTGCAAGAGTCCATGGACCTGCGCGACCAGGGCCACTCGGACGACTGAGCCGCTTCGGCACAACATGATAGACGGCGTCGGACCCCCGGCGCCGTTCGTCATGTGAGACAGAGGGTCCAGGATGCAAGACTGCTCCTACGCTGATGAACATGGTTGAGACGCAGCAACGAGATTCGCTGGACATCGCAGTCATCGGGGGCGATGGCATCGGTCCCGAGGTGGTGGCCGAGGGCCTCAAGGTCCTTTCGGCTGTCACATCGGGTACGGGTCTGAAGGTCAGCACCACCGAGTTCGACCTGGGAGCCCGCCGCTGGCACGCGACCGGTGAGACCCTGCCGGACTCGGCAATGGAAGAGATTCGCGGACACGACGCGATCCTGCTGGGCGCCGTGGGTGACCCCGGCGTCCCGAGCGGAGTCCTCGAACGTGGGCTGCTGCTCAAGCTGCGGTTCGCTTTCGACCAGTACGTCAACCTACGCCCCGTGCGGCTCTATCCCGGGGTGCTGAGCCCGCTGGCGCTCGACCGGGTGGCTCCGAACGGCATCGACTTCGTCGTCGTTCGCGAAGGCACCGAAGGACCGTACGTCGGTAACGGTGGCTCCCTTCGGGTCGGGACGCCGGCCGAGATCGCCACAGAGGTCAGCATCAACACCCGGTACGGCGTGGAGCGCGTGGTGCGCGATGCCTTCGCCCGCGCGAGAGCCCGGGAACGCAAGCATCTGACCCTTGTTCACAAGCACAACGTCCTGGTGAACGCGGGTGACCTCTGGCGTCGGACCGTGGATGAGGTCGGCGCCGAGTTCCCCGACGTGACAACGGCCTACCAGCACGTGGACGCAGCCACGATCTTCATGGTCACCGACCCCGGCCGTTTCGACGTGATCGTCACGGACAACCTCTTCGGCGACATCGTGACCGACATCGCGGCCGCGATCGCCGGTGGCATCGGCCTGGCGGCAAGCGGCAACATCAACCCAGAGCGCACCGCCCCCAGCATGTTCGAGCCGGTCCACGGCTCGGCGCCCGACATTGCGGGTCAGGGCAAGGCCGACCCAACCGCGGCGATCCTGTCCGTCGCCATGCTCCTGGACCACCTCGGGCGCACCCAGGATGCGTACCGGGTCGAGCAGGCCGTGGCGTCGGACCTACGCGCGCGTGGGACCGCGACCCGCTCCACTTCGCAGATCGGCGACGCGATAGCCGCCCTCGTCGGCTGATCCCGGTAACCTTCGGAGAAGGAGATACCGTGTGCACGTCCTGGAGGACCCATGTCAACGTCAGCACTGTCGTTCACTGTCGAGCTGCGTTCTGACCCGTTGCCGGAAGGCCAGCGCCAGGCAGTTCTGGCCAACCCGGGTTTTGGCAAGACCTTCACCGACCACATGGCGCTGGCCACGTGGACCAGCGCTGGGGGTTGGCATGATGCCAAGGTCACGGCCTACGGGCCGTTGTCGCTCTACCCTTCGGCGGCGGTGCTGCACTACGCCCAGGAGATCTTCGAGGGCATGAAGGCCTACCGTCACGCTGACGGCTCGGTCTGGACCTTCCGTCCCGAGGTCAACGCGGCCCGATTTGCCCGCAGCGCAAAGCGACTGGCTCTCCCGGAGCTGCCTGTGGCGGACTTCCTCGAGTCGATCAGGGTGTTGGTTGCGACCGACGAGAGGTGGGTTCCCGCAGGTGACAGCGAGGAGGCGAGCCTGTATCTGCGGCCGTTCATGTTTGCCTCCGAGGCGTTTCTTGGAGTGCGCCCGGCTGCCGAGGTGACCTACGTCGTGATCGCCTCCCCCGCCGGTCCCTACTTCGCCGGCGGTCTCAAACCAGTCTCGATCTGGCTGTCCACCAGCTACACCCGTGCTGCCCCTGGCGGGACCGGCGCGGCCAAGGCGGGCGGCAACTACGCGGCCAGCCTCGCCGCGCAGGTGGAGGCCACCGCCAACGGCTGTGACCAGGTGGCGTTCCTGGATGCGGTGGAACACCGGTGGGTCGAGGAGCTCGGCGGGATGAACCTCTTCTTCGTCTACCGTGACGGCGCCATCGTGACCCCCGCGCTCACTGGCACCATCCTTGAGGGTGTCACGCGCTCCTCGATCATCGAGCTGGCCGAGGATCTCGACCTCAAGGTCGATGAGCGTCGAATCTCGATCGAGGAGTGGCGAGACGGTGCCGCCAGCGGCGAGATCACCGAGGTGTTCGCGTGCGGTACGGCCGCGGTCGTGACTCCGGTCGGGCGCCTGGCCTGGCAGGAGGGCGAGGTTCTCATCGGCGATCACGGCGTCCACGGTGGCGTTGGGTCGGTGACCCGCTCGATCCGTGAGGCACTGCTCGACGTGCAGTACGGCCGCGCGATCGACTCGCACGGCTGGCTGACCCGCCTCGCCTGAAGAGGAATTCAATGGTCTGTGAACAGACCATTGACGGGAAGCCCTCTGTGTGACTTTAATCACCTCACCACAATTCTCGGCGACTTTTTGGTCCGCCGATCCACGTAGATGAGGTGAAGCATGAGCGTTCCCCCGGCTGTCTCGGCTATCGACCAGGACGCGGTCCGGCTGGCCGAGCTTGGCTACAAGCAAGAGCTCCACCGCGGAATGAGCGGATTCTCCAACTTCGCCGTGTCGTTCTCGATCATCTCCGTTCTGGCCGGATGCATCACGAGCTTTGGCATCGCCATGAGCTCGGGCGGTCCGATCGCGATCGCGATCGGCTGGCCGCTGGTCGGGGTCTTCGTCCTGTGTGTCGCGCTGGCGATGGGAGAGATCTGCTCGGTCTACCCGACCGCCGGCGGTCTGTACTTCTGGACCGGTCGGTTGGCTCGCCGAAACAAGGCGGTCTGGGCCTGGTATGTCGGATGGTTCAACTTCCTCGGTGAGGTCGCCGTGACCGCGGCGATCGACTTCGGCGCGGCGCTGACCTGGATTGCCTTTGCCAACCTGGCCTGGGGCGTCGAGGCGACGGCGGTCCACACGTTCCTGCTCTACGCCGTCATCCTGATGTCCCACGGACTGCTCAACACTTTTGGCGTCAACCTGGTCAGGCTTCTCTCCGATATCAGCGCCTGGTGGCACCTCGTCGGGGTTGCCGTCATCGTCGCTGTCCTCGCGTTCATCCCGGACCATCACCAGACGCTGTCATGGACGTTCTTCCACTACGAGAACCACAACGGCTGGGCCAGTCCCATCTACGTGTTCCTCATCGGCTTGTTGATGGCGCAGTACACCTACACCGGGTTCGACGCTTCCGCCCACGTGGCCGAGGAGACCCACGGCGCCGCCACCAACGCACCCAAGGGCATCGTGAACTCGGTCGTCGTGTCGATCATTGCCGGCTGGATCCTGCTCCTGGCGGTCACCGCCGCGATCCAGAACTACAGCGCGGAGCTGGGTAGCGCGACCGGGCTTCCGGCGGCGCAGATCTTCGTCGACGCGGCCGGGAGCAAGGTGGGGCTCTTCCTCATCTTCATCTGTGGTGTGGCTCAGTACTTCTGCGGCATGGCGTCGGTGACCGCGAACTCGCGGATGACCTATGCGTTCTCGCGCGACGGTGCGCTGCCGGGCTCGAGGCTGTGGGCAAAGGTCAACGCTCGTACCGGAACGCCGACCAACTCCATCTGGCTCTGCACGGTCTCCTCGCTCATCCTGGCCAGCCCCGCGCTGAAGAGCACCACGGCATACTTCGCGGTCACCTCCATCGCCGTTATCGGGCTGTACATCGCCTACATCACGCCCGTCCTGCTGCGCCGGCTCAACCCGGACTTCCAGTCAGGCGAGTGGAACCTGGGACGGTACAGCGCGGTCATCGGCTGGATCGCCATCGCGTGGGTGGGGTTCATCGTGATCCTTTTCATGCTCCCAACGGCCAACCCCATCACCGTGGACAACTTCAACTACGCGCCGATCGCGGTTCTGGCGGTCCTGGTCTTCGCCACGATGTCCTGGTTCATCGGCGGGCGCCAGCACTTCATGAAGGACGTTCCGTCGGGGCATGACACCAAGCCCGCTGAAGAGATCTTCAACCTCTGACGACGGTGGATCCCGTGAGCTCGGTGAGTCGGCTGCCCGACGCGGTCCTGCGGCCGCTGAGGGGAGGCAACGCATTCGAGTCCACGGTGGAGCAGCTGGCAACTGCGGTGCGTCTGGGTGTGTTCGCGTATGGCGAGCAGCTGCCTCCCGAGCGGGAGCTTGCCGCGCGCCTCGGCGTCAGTCGGATGACACTGCGCGAAGCCATTGCGGCACTTAGGGACTCGGGCCTGGTCACCACGCGGCGCGGCCGAGGAGGCGGCACCGTCGTGGTCTACCAGGGTGAGGACCAGATAGGTCAGAACCGGGCGGGAGTGCGCCACGGTGCGTCGCTGGTCGATGCCTTGGACTTCAGGCGGGTCGTCGAGCCGGGCGCCGCCTACCTGGCCGCGGGAAGGTCATTGTCGGCGGACCAGCGTGCATGGCTCACGGCATCCGAGCTGGAGGTCCGCTCGGCGTCGGACAACGCCGCGCATCGGGTTGCTGATGCCAGGCTGCATCTGGCCATCGCGACGTTGTCCGGGTCTCCCATGCTCATCGAGGCAGTCACCCGTGCACAGTCAGCGCTCCAGGAGCTCCTGGCCGCGATCCCTGTGCTACCGGCCAACATCAGCCACTCGAACGCCCAGCACAGGGCCATTGTCGCGGCAGTGCTGGCCGGGGACGAAGATGGTGCCCGGGCGTTCATGGAGGAGCACTGCGATGCGACCTCAGCGTTGCTTCGGGGCCTTCTTGGCAGGCGACACGAACGAAGAAGGACGACGAGCTTCAACGCGAGGAGAGATGTATGACTGCCCCACCGACACTGACCATTGAGCAGCTGCGAGCCGAGATCGAGTCGGGGGCCATCGACACGGTCATCACTGCGATCACCGACATGCAGGGACGTCTGCAGGGCAAGCGCAACCACGGGCAGTTCTTCCTGGACCATGTGCTTGGTCATGGTGTGGAGGGATGCAACTACCTGCTAGCCGTCGATGTCGAGATGAACACGGTCGACGGCTACGCCATCAGCTCCTGGGAGCGTGGCTACGGTGACATGTTGTTCGAGCTGGATATGTCGACGCTGCGCCGAACGCCGGGCCAGCCCCACTCCGCCACGGTGCAGTGCGACCTGCTCTGGATGGACGGCAGCGGTCTTGTGCGCCCGTCGCCGCGCTCCGTGCTCAAGTCCCAGGCTGCGGCCGCAGCGGACCTTGGTTGTGTCGCCATCGCCGGGACCGAGCTCGAGTTCATCGTGTTCGAGGACTCGTATGACGCCGCCTGGGACCGGCGCTACCAGGGGCTCACGGGTGCCAATCGCTACAACGTCGACTACTCGATCCTGGGCGGAACAAGGGTCGAGCCGTTGCTGCGCGATATCCGCAACGAGATGTACGCCGCAGGCGTTGTGGTCGAGAACGCCAAGGGGGAGTGCAACCTGGGCCAGCACGAGATCGCGTTCCTGTACGACGAGGTCGTCCGAACCTGCGATAACCACAGCGTCTACAAGAACGCAGCCAAGGAGATCGCGGCAGCCCATGGCCAGTCGCTGACCTTCATGGCCAAGTACGACCACCGCGAGGGAAACTCTTGCCACATCCACCTCTCGCTTCGTGGGCAGGACGGCACCATGGTCTTCGCCGACGACGGCAGGAACGGCGGCCAGAGCCAGATGTTCGATCACTTCCTGGCTGGGATCCTGGCCACGATGCGCGAGTTCACCTTGCTGTATGCGCCAAACATCAACTCCTACAAACGCTTTGCCCCCGGTTCCTTTGCCCCGACAGCGGTCGCATGGGGCCGGGACAACCGCACCTGTGCCTTGCGTGTGGTCGGCCGCGGCGCCGGGCTGCGCGTCGAGAACCGGCTGCCGGGCGGTGACGTCAACCCGTACCTGGCTGTTGCGGCGATGCTCGCAGGTGGCCTGCACGGCATCGAGGAGCAGCTGCCGCTTGAGCCGGCCCTCGAGGGCAACGCCTACGTCTCCGACAAGCCCCGCGTCCCCTCCACCCTGCTGGAGGCTCGGGACCTCTTCGCCGCATCGACTGTGGCGGAACAGGTTTTTGGCAAGGATGTGGTGGAGCACTACGTCCATGCAGCAGACGTCGAGCTGCTGGCGTTCAACACAGCGGTCACCGACTGGGAACGAGTCAGAGGGTTTGAGCGGCTGTGAACGAGCAGAGGAATCCAGCGCAGACCGGCGAGCACGACGTCATCAACCCGGCAACCGAGGCGCTGGTCCGGCGGATCGAGCAGCCCGACCTTGAGCGGACCGATGAGGCGATCGACCGCGCTGACGCCGCAGGTCCTGCGTGGCGCGCGGTGGCGCCTGCCGATCGTGGGCGGCTCCTGCGTCGGTTCAGCGAGGTCGTGGACTCTCATCTGGAGGAGCTGGCCCAGCTCGAGGTCAGCAACTCCGGACACACGATCGGCAACGCACGTTGGGAGGCTGGGAACGTCCGCGACGTCCTCAACTACTACTCAGCAGCGCCAGAACGCCTGTTCGGCAGGCAGATTCCGGTCGCCGGTGGTCTGGATGTCACGTTCAAGGAGCCGCTCGGGACGGTTGGCATCATCGTGCCGTGGAACTTTCCGATGCCGATCGCCGGTTGGGGCTTCGCGCCTGCGCTGGCTGCCGGCAACACGGTGGTCCTCAAACCTGCCGAGCTCACCCCCCTGACGGCCATCCGGCTGGGTGAGCTCGCCTTGGAGGCTGGCATCCCCGAAGGCGTATTCACCGTCATTGCGGGGAAGGGGTCGGTGGTCGGTGAGCGGTTCGTGACGCACCCTGTGGTCCGAAAGATCTGCTTCACAGGATCGACTGCAGTAGGCCAGCGGATCATGCGTGGGGCGGCCGACCAGGTCAAACGGATCACCCTGGAACTGGGCGGCAAGAGCGCCAACGTCATTTTCGACGATGCTGATATCGAGGTTGCGGCCGCGGCAGCTCCCATGTCCTTCCTGGACAATGCGGGTCAGGACTGCTGTGCTCGAAGTCGAATTCTGGTACAGCGCAACGTTTTTGATCGTTTCATGGAACTGTTTGAACAGGCCGTCAAGGGTGTCGTGGTGGGAGATCCGACACAGGACATCACGCAGATGGGGCCCCTCATCAGTCCGGGTCAGCGGGAGACGGTGCGCTCGTATGTCGAGAACTCTGCCGAGCCGGTGGATGTCGCCTTTCGCGGCGCGGCGCCCGCAGGAGCTGGTTTCTGGTACCCCGCCACCGTGGTCCTTGCGCGCGGCACCTCGGAGCGAGTCTGGCGCGAAGAGGTCTTCGGCCCCGTCGTGGCCGTGCTGCCCTTCGAGGACGAGGCCGACGCCATCGCCAGGGCGAACAACTCGGACTACGGTCTGTCCGGATCGATCTGGACCCGAGACGTGGGGCGCGCGCTGCGCGTCTCTCGCGGCATACAGGCAGGCAATCTCTCGGTGAACTCCCACAGCAGCGTTCGGTATTCGACACCGTTCGGTGGTTTCAAACAGTCCGGCATCGGGCGCGAGCTCGGGCCCGACGCGCTCGATGCATTCACAGACGTCAAGAACGTCTTCATCTCCACCAGTTGATGAGAACCGAGTTGATGTGAACCCGTTGAACAGCAACACCTGACAGAACCGCATCCGTAGAGGGAAGGCAGAGACACTCATGGCAGGCAGGATCGAAGGCAAGGTCGCGGTCGTCACAGGAGGCAGCAGCGGTATCGGGCTGGCTACGGTACGACGGTTCGCAGCTGAGGGCGCCAAGGTTGTGATCGGCGATGTCGACGACGCCAACGGTTCGCGGATCGCTGCGGAGATCGACGGCGCGTTCGTCCACTGTGACGTCACCAACCCCGAGCAGGTAGAGGCCCTCTTCCGTACCGCAAAGGAGAAGTACGGCAGCATCGACATTGCCTTCAACAATGCGGGCATCTCACCGCCGGAGGACGACTCGATCCTCACCACCGATCTCGCCGCCTGGCGCAAGGTGCAGGAGGTCAACCTGACCAGCGTCTACCTCTGCTGCAAGGCGGTCCTGCCGTACATGCTCGCGCAGAAGAGGGGGTCGATCATCAACACGGCGTCCTTCGTGGCCGTTGTGGGTGCTGCCACATCGCAGATCTCCTATACGGCCAGCAAGGGTGGGGTGCTCTCGATGTCGCGTGAGCTCGGCGTGCAGTTCGCTCGCGAGGGTGTGCGCGTCAACGCGCTGTGCCCCGGCCCGGTCAACACCCCGCTGCTCCAAGAGCTGTTCGCCAGTGATCCTGAGCGCGCGGCACGACGCCTCGTCCACATCCCCGTCGGACGGTTCGCCGAGCCCGAAGAGATGGCCAGCGCCGTGCTGTTCCTGGCAAGCGACGAGTCCAGCTTCATCACCGCGTCGCAGTTCATGGTCGATGGCGGCATCACCGGCGCGTACGTCACCCCGCTCTGATCGCCCGATCGCCAAGAGCCATGGAGACCAAGAACTCTCGCCCGATCATCGGTATCACGTGCTACGTCGAGGAAGCCGTGCGCGGGGTGTGGGAGAGCATGCCTCATGCCCTGCTGCCGTACAGCTACGTGGCCAAGGTTGAGCGCGCCGGTGGGATCGCTGTTCTGATCCCGCCCCGAGCGGACGCCGATACCGCGATGGCCCTTGCCGTCCTCTCGCGGCTGGACGGGCTGATCCTCGCCGGCGGCGCGGACGTGGAACCCCAGCGGTATGCCGCGGCGCCGCACCCGAGCGTGCAGGAGGCGCGCCCCGACCGCGACGCCTTCGAGCTGGCTCTGGCCGCTGTCACACAGGAGTGGGACAGACCAGTGCTGGGTATCTGCCGCGGCATGCAGGTGATGGCTGTGGCCGCGGGGGGGAAGCTGGAGCAGCATGTGCCCGACCGGGTCGGGCACGACGAGCACTCACCTGCCCCTGGGGTCTATGGCTCCCATGACGTGCGCACGGTCGAAGGCACCAGGGTGGCCGCCATCCTCGGGCAACAGGTCGCCATACCCAGCTATCACCACCAGTCCGTGTCCAGCCACCCCGGTTATGTCCCGGCTGCCTGGGCGCAGGACGGAACGCTGGAGGCGATGGAGCAGGCCGGGTCGCGCTTCCGGGTGGCGGTGCAGTGGCACCCTGAGGCTGGCGAGGACACCCGCCTTTTCGAGGCCCTCGTCCGGGCCTGTGCGTCGCCTCCATGATCGAGGCTGCCGGCTGACCACGATCTGAGACGACGTGGCCAGATGGTGGATGAGCGTGCCACGCTTCTGCCCGTGAGCAACTCATGGACGGCTGTGGCTACCGCCACCATCATTATCGACTAGCGCGACGGGGCTTTTCCCGCCGCGCAGACCTCCCGCACCATGGGGGGTCTTTTTCGTTCCCGGGCAACACCCCGTCCGGGCGAACCGCGCGGTGGGACGATCGTGACCGACCAGGAGATCACCACGATGTGCGACACAAATACGAGACAGGGCTGACGATGAGCGACCTACACGTCTATGACACCACGCTGCGCGATGGTGCGCAGCAAGAGGGCCTGAACCTCTCGGTCGAGGACAAGATGGCCATCGCGATGCACCTCGATGAGCTCGGTGTCGGCTTCATCGAAGGGGGTTGGCCCGGTGCCAACCCCAAGGACACGGAGTTCTTCGCCCGGGCTCAGCGGGACCTCACCCTGCGCAACGCGACGCTCGCCGCGTTTGGCGCCACGCGCCGTCCGGGCGCCGTGGCGGCAGACGACCCGCAGGTCCGGGCCCTTCTCGACTCTGGTGCGTCGGTGGTCACGGTCGTGGCGAAGGCACATGTCCGTCACGTCGAGTCCGCGTTGCGCACAACCCTTCCCGAGAACCTGGCGATGATCCGCGACACGGTGTCCTTTCTTCGTGGTGAGGGTCGGCGGGTCTTCCTGGACGCGGAGCACTTCTTCGACGGGTACCTGGCCGACCGTGCATACGCGGTGGAGGTCCTGCGTGTCGCTGCCGAAGCGGGCGCAGAGGTCGTCGCCCTGTGCGACACCAACGGGGGCATGCTGCCTCCCCAGGTCGCTGACGTCGTCGCCGATGTGATGGACGCGAGTCGGGCCCGGCTGGGCATCCACTGCCACAACGACACCGGTTGCGCGGTGGCCAACTCCCTTGCAGCGGTTGCCGCCGGGGTGACCCACGTCCAGGGAACCATCAACGGGTACGGCGAGCGCACCGGTAACGCGGACCTGCTCACCGTGGTCAGCAACCTCCAGATCAAGCAGGGGCGCAAGGTGCTGCCCGAGAGTCGGCTGCGTGAGGCGACCCGGATCGCTCACGCGATCAGTGAGGTGACCAACGTGCCTCCGTACAGCCGACAGCCGTACGTCGGCGCGAGTGCCTTCGCGCACAAGGCAGGTCTGCACGCCAGCGCCATCAAGGTCGACCCCGACCTGTACCAGCACACCGACCCCACCGCCGTCGGCAATGACATGCGCATGCTCGTCTCGGACATGGCAGGGCGGGCCAGCATCGAGCTCAAGGGGCGTGAGCTCGGCTACGACCTGAGCCAGGAGCCTGAGCTCCTTGGTCGCGTCGTGGCCCGGGTCAAGGAGCTCGAGCTTGCGGGCTACACCTTCGACGCCGCGGACGCCTCGTTCGAGCTGTTGCTCCACGGTGAGGTCACGGGCGAGCCGCTTCGCTACTTCGGGGTCGAGTCCTGGCGGGTCATCACGGACTCCGTCGGCCAGGGTCAGGCCATGTCCGAGGCCACGGTCAAGCTCACCGCCGGGGGCAGACGCGTGGTGGCCACCGGAGAGGGCAACGGTCCCGTCAACGCACTGGACCACGCTCTGCGACAAGCGCTTTCGGACGCCTATCCGGAGCTGGACAAGCTCGAGCTCATCGACTTCCGGGTGCGCATCCTTGATGCCGCCCACGGCACCGACGCCGTGACCCGGGTGCTCATCGAGACCTCGGACGGTGGCACCTCCTGGGAGACGGTCGGGGTGGCGCCGAACATCGTCGAGGCCAGCTGGATCGCCTTGGTCGACGGGATCACCTACGGCCTTCGACGCCAGTCGGTGCCGGTGCGTTGAGCAGGCTGTCGCAGGAGTCGATGAGACGGCGCCGCAACACGTTTGCCCGCGCCGCGAAGTCGCGCTGCGCAGCGACATACGTTGCCTTGCCTTCGGCAGTCTCGATCTCCACCGGCTCGTAACCGAGCGCTCGCAGGTCGTACGGCGCCGCGCGCATGTCCAGCTGTCGCACCTCACGCGCCAGGTCGAAGCAGTCCAGGGTCAGTGAGCTCGGGATCGCGGGGGAGAGCTTGTAGGCCCACTTGTACAGGTCCATGTTGGCGTGAAGACAGCCGGACTGCTCCATCACCTCTTGCGAATCCCGTGTTGGCGAAAGGACATTCAGCGGGCGAGCGGGCTGAGTGAAGAAACGGTACGCGTCGAAGTGTGAGCACCTCACCTGATGTGACTCGACGACGTCGTCGGTCTCGGCCGACCCCAGGCGCAGGGGCCAGTCGGCGTGACGCACCTGCTCAGGGGTCTGTCGGTAGACCATGGCCCATTCGTGCAGACCGAAGCATCCGAGCTGTACGGGCCGGGCGGCCGTCGCCAACAGGAGGCGCCGGACGAGCCCAAGGGTGTCCGAGCGAGCCGCGAGAAAGGTCTCCAGGTCCATGCGAGCGGCGCCATCGGAGTACCCGTAGAGCTTCCACCCAGCGCGCTCGCTGGCACCTTCGAGCTCGACCCCGGGACCCGGATGCCAGCGGCGCAGCTGTGCCGGGCTATGGGTGTAGTACGTGAACAGGAAGTCCTCGACAGGGTGTCTGCGGGCATCCCCTCGCCGTTGGAGATGAGCGGCGGTGACGGCGTCGACCCGGGCGTGATGCGCGGCCTCGAGCGGGCACCACTCGTCCTGTGAGAGTCGGTGCGCCATGGTCGTCAAGGGTAGTGGAGGGGCACGCTCCGGAGGGCCGGATAGGGTCGGTTCCGTGCGCATCGCGAGATACACCACTGGTGAGGACCCGACCTACGGCATCGTCGAGGGGGAGCCCGGCGCGCAGTGGATCGCCGAGATCCAGGGCGACCCGCTCTACCAGCCGGTCGTCTTCACCGGCAACCGCGTCCGGCTCGATGAGGTTCGGCTGCTGGCGCCGATCATCCCTCGTAGCAAGGTGATCGGCATCGGCAAGAACTACGCCGACCATGCCGCCGAGATGGGTGGCGAGCCCCCACTTGAGCCGTTGATCTTCCTGAAGCCGAACACCGCGGTCGTGGGTCCCGGAGACCCCGTCGTGATGCCCAGGCAGAGTGGCGAGGTGCACTACGAGGGCGAGCTCGCGGTCGTCATCAGTCGCCTGTGCAAGGACGTCCCGATCAACCGCGTCGCGGACGTCATCTTCGGCTACACCTGCGCCAACGACGTGACGGCGCGCGACCTGCAGAGGACCGACGGGCAGTGGGCCCGCGCCAAGGGATTCGACAGTTTCTGCCCGCTCGGACCGTGGATCGAGACCGACATCGACCCCAGCGACCTCTCCATCGTCACGCGCCGCGACGGCGAGGTGGTTCAGGACGGGAGGACGGTCGACATGGTCCACGACGTGGCTGCGATTGTGTCCTACGTCTCCGAGGCCTTCACGCTCCTGCCGGGCGATGTCATCCTCACCGGCACCCCGGCCGGCATCGGACCCGTCACGTCCGGCCAGCGCGTCGAGGTCGAGATCGAGGGCATCGGCATCCTCTCCAACCCGTTCATCCGTCGCGACTGACCGCCGGTTCGGGTTGGTGCGCCCGCCCTTAGAATCGGGTCATCATGACTGCTTCCACCTCGTCTGGTCCTGTTCGTCTGCGCGTTGCTCCCTCGCCCACCGGCGATCCACACGTCGGCACGGCATACATCTCGCTCTTCGACCTTGCCTTCGTCCGGCAGCAGGGCGGGCAGTTCGTCCTGCGGATCGAGGACACCGACCAGGCCCGGTTCCGCGAGGACAGCGAGCAGCAGATCTTCGACACCTTGCACTGGCTGGGGCTGAACTGGGACGAGGGCCCGGACATCGGCGGGCCGTTCGCGCCATACCGCCAGTCGGAGCGCCTCGAGCGCTACACCCCGTATGTCGACCGGTTGCTGGAGAGCGGTCACGCCTACCACTGCTGGTGCTCCACCGAGCGTCTGGCCCAGATGCGCGAGGCGCAGCAGAAGTCCAAGAAGCCGACCGGGTACGACCGCCTTTGCTACGGCAAGACTCGGGAAGAGCGCGCGGCTCTCCCGGGCTTCTCGGAGGTCCCGGTCGTGCGCATGCTCATCCCGGCGGACCTCGACACCCGGTTCACGGACCTGATCCGTGGCGAGCTCAACGCGCCGCACCCCGATGACCAGGTCATCGTCAAGGCTGACGGCTTTCCGACCTATCACCTGGCGGTTGTCGTCGACGACCACGAGATGGGGATCACCCACGTCGTGCGCGGCGAGGAGTGGATCAGCTCAACGCCCAAGCACGTCCTGCTCTATCAGTGGCTGGGCCTCGAGCCGCCCGCGTTCGCCCACATGCCGTTGTTGCGCAATACCGACAAGTCCAAGATCAGCAAGCGCAACAACCCGGCGGCACGACTGACGTGGTTCCGCGAGCAGGGGTACCTCCCTGAGGCGCTGGTGAACTTCCTTGCCCTTCTTGCCTATCCGCCCAAGGAGGATGGACGCGAGGTCTTCACCTTTGACGAGTTCGTCGCAGACTTCGACTGGGCCAAGGTCAACCCGGTGGGCCCGATCTTCGATCTCGACAAGCTCGGCTGGCTCAACGGCCACTACATCCGGTCGCTGGAGTGCGACGAGCTCGCGGCCCGCATCGTCGGCCACCTCAGCCTGACCGGCGTGCTGGACGCCGAGCCGACGCCGGCCCAGGTCGAGCTGATCAGGGCTGCGACACCGCTGGTCCAAGAACGCATGCAGCTGCTGTCGGAGTCCGAGGGCATGCTCGCCTTCCTGCTCTCGAGCGACCGGGACCTCGTCATCGCGGACGATGCGCGAGCGCAGCTGAAGGACGACGCCGCCCGGGTCGTTGATGCGGCAATCCCGGTGCTCGAGGTGTTGGCGAACTGGGTCGCTGCGGACATCGAGTCAGCTCTTCGGGCGACCCTGGTCGACGGTCTGGGTATCAAGCCAAGGATCGCCTTCACGCCCTTGCGCGTGGGCGTGACCGGTCGCCGGATCTCACCGCCGCTGTTCGAGTCGATGGAGATCCTCGGACGCGACTCCACGTTGACCCGTCTGCGGTCGCTGCGCGCCTCTCTCTGAGCCCCACGATGCCGGTGACCAGGGCGCTGCTCCTTGATGTCGACGACACGCTGATCGACACGAGAGCAGCGATGGTGGCGGCTGGTGCAGCTGCGGTGGCCGCGCTGTGGCCCGAGGCCGGCGCAGAGGTGCACCACGATGCCGGCGTTCACTTTCACCGTGACCCGGGCGGCTTCTTCACGAGGTTCGCCACCGGCGAGCTGGGCTTCGCGCAGATGCGTGAGGCGCGCGTCGCCGAGCTCCTGGAGACGTTCTCCCTCACGGCGACTGACGAGGTCAACCGGCGGTTCGAGGAGGCCTATGAACCGGCCTTCTTCACGAATGCGCGTCTGTTCGACGACGTCCTGCCCCTCGTGGAGGCCGCGAGCACAGCCGGGATCCCGATGGGCCTGCTCACGAACTCTGCGTCGTACTACACGCAACAGAAGCTCGAGATCACCGGTCTGGAGCGTGTCTTCGCCGTCGTCGTCACCAGGGACACCCTGGGTTTCGGGAAGCCCGACCCCAGGGCGTTCCACCACGCCTGCGCGCTGCTCGGGGCGCAGCCTCGGGACACGACGTACGTCGGTGACGAGATCGAGATCGACGCGGTCGCCGCCAAGGACGCCGGGCTGAACACCGTCTGGTTGCAACGCGACGCGGGCGACGGCGCGGGTGCCTGCGTGGCGCACGCACACGGCATACCCGTGGTGGCGTCTCTCAAGGACGTGGTGGCGTTGCTGCGCGGGGACTGATCCGTTGTCCGCCAGGTCGATTTGGGGGCCTGGCGACCGGGCCGGTAAGGTTCATCCTCGGGTCACCGTCCGGACGCCGTCAGGCGCCCGAAAGTGATACCCCCATGGGGTATGGTGTAATTGGCAGCACGACTGATTCTGGTTCAGTTAGTCTAGGTTCGAGTCCTTGTACCCCAGCGTTGATCGCCCGACGTCTTGACAATGGGCGCGATTCGGAGAAAACCGACCGTACCGGTATGGTTTCCTCCGCTGCCGAGGAGCGATGACGCGACTCGGGAGCACCAGCTAGGGCCCCGTTGTGTAGCGGCCTAGCACGCCGCCCTCTCAAGGCGGTAGCACGGGTTCGAATCCCGTCGGGGCTACACCTCCAAACCCCCTGGTTTCCGGGGGGTTTGGTACTTTCTCAGCCCACCGACATCGCGATGATGTCGGCACGGGTCGTTGCCGAGCTGACTCGCGCGCTGGCCATGACCCTGGCCCCCGCTTTGGTCGGACTCACCTCTGCCCGGCCCACGCGTCGACCGGGCGGCCCGCTCGACCTTCGGCGGACTGTGGCCGCCAACCTACGGACGGCACGAGCACGGCAAGATGGCACGCTCATGTTGGTGCCGGAGCGACCGATCTTCACCACGCGCAACAAGCGCACCATGGACTGGCGGATCGTCTTGGTCGTTGAC
>DASVHT010000413.1:0-1812 GCA_036382455.1 Dermatophilaceae bacterium | reverse complement strand
GTTCAGCCACGGGTCGTCAAACCCCAGTACCCGACCATCATTTCGGCCGTCCAGCCCGTAGTGACGCAGCCGGTCGCCGAGCGAATGCAGATCGTCGTCGGTGGGGACCTCGATCCGGACCAGGCCGAGGCCCAACGCCAGGCGGCGCGTCCCTGCGCCGGCGCTGTTCCAAGAGTTCATCGCCATGTGGTGGTGGTATCCGCCGGCGCTGACGAACAGCGCGGACGAACCGACCTCCGCGGTCGTCTCGAAACCCAGTCTGTTGACGTAAAACTCGCGAGCGGTTGCCACGTCGCCCACGCTCAGGTGAACATGCCCGACGGAGGCCGGACTCGCCGCGGCCGGCCGGCCGTCGGTTTTGAATTCCCGCAGGAACGCATTCGGATCCAGCATCAGAGTCGCCATCTCGACCCGCCCGTGCGTCCAGCTCCACTCGGTACGCTCACGGTCCCAGTACAGCTCCACGCCGTTACCCTCGGGGTCGTTGAAATAGAACGCCTTGCTGACCAGATGGTCGGCGCTGCCGGTGAACGACCCCGGATACCGCGACGCCACGGAATAGACGGCCTCAGCCAGGTCTGCCTGAGTCTGAAACAGAATGGCCGTGTGAAACAGGCCAGCCTCACGGGGTCCGGCGTGTCTCAGTTCAAGGGCGTGCTCCAAGATGACGATCGGTGAACCGCCCCTGCCGAGGACGCTGCGGCCCTCACCCTGCGCGAGCAGGGTCAGCGCCACCGCATCGCGGTAGTAGCTCGTCATCAGGTCGACGTCGGCGACCCGCAGGGTGACGGCGCCCATCGACGTATCAGCGGCCAGCAGGTCCGCTGTCTTGACGCCGGAGGCCTCAACCCGATTGTCGTTCGTCATCTGATTCTCCATTCATGTCCTGGTCGATCAGCGGACGATCCCGAAACCGCCCGTCCAGCCGATCTTCCCGGCGACGGCGAGGGTCAGCTGGAGGAATCCGACGGCTTCCAGCTCGCGGGCCCGGCTCAGTGCCCCGGCATCCACCGCGTCGACACCGCCGGCGATGATCGCCGCCGCCAGGGCCGCCTTCGCGTCGGCGTCGTCACCCGCGATCAGCACCGTCGTCTTGTTCGGGCCGACAGCCTTGGCACCCAGGGTCGCAGCGAACGTCGTGTTGAACGCCTTGAGCACCCTCGACGACGGCAACGCGGCGGCCAGCTCCGCGGCGGCGGAACTCTCCGCGGGAACTGTCAGCGAGTCGAAGGTTTCGAAGTTCAACGGGTTGGTGATGTCCACGACGACCTTGCCGGCGAGCTGCGGCCCGTACTTGGCAGCGATGTCGCCGAGCGCCGGGTACGGCACGGCGAGAATCACGATGTCGCCGCTGATGGTTGCGTCAGAGTCGGCGGAACCGACGTGCTCGACGACGGCGCCCCCAGCGGTCAGCACCCCTGCGATGGCGGTACCCATGTTGCCGGATCCAAAGATGGTCACACTGGTCATTTCTGCTCCCGTTTGTCGTGAGCCAGGCGGCTCAAGTGGTTGTTGCTACAAGTAAGCTAGCATGGTTGTAGCAACAACTGAAACGTGAGCATGCACGAAGCCCCACCTCGACGGCGAATCCAGGCGCGGCGCCAAGTAGAGGACCGTGAGCCGCCGGCATCAGCTCAGGCCGCCGGGGCCGGACTGGCCCGGGACTTCAGGTCGCGCCGCATCGGCGAGTGCTGAGGTCACCCGTTGGGCCGCCGCGGTCAGTGCGGTCATGGCCCGCTGCAGCCCCCGACTCGGATCGGTCGTAACAAACGGGCAGCCCCGCAGCCGCGAAGGTCCCGCCCCCTCAGTTCA
>DASVHT010000412.1:0-3201 GCA_036382455.1 Dermatophilaceae bacterium | reverse complement strand
TCTTACCACGTAGTTTGCTCACCGAGCAGGTGCCCTTCACGTAAGTCCGAATCGGGTCATCGCAAACCCAATTCTCCTTACCCGACAGGGCATCTGCTGCTTTAACACGCCGCCAACCCCAGCGCTAACGGCGGATCTCGGTCTGAGCGAGCCAGACGAGCTGACCGGCGGCGGTTGCGTAACCCAACGGGTGTTGGCGCCGCAGCAGCAAACCGCTCATGATGACCGCGGGTAGGAAGAAGGCCAGGTCCAACACGTGCATCGGGTTGGTCGGGACCTTCCAGTGGGTCGCGCTGCGCGACGGGTTGCCGGCGAACAGGTCGGGCACGATCTCACTCAGCCACAGCAAGGCGAACAGCGCAGCCACGGCGATCAGAAAGCGGGCCGTTCCCGTCATCGCCCGGCCGGCGAACCAGTCCTTGATCGCTGACATGTTCGCGGTCGCCAGTCCGCCGACGAGAGTGAAGATGGACAGGCCGAGGAGGGCCCGCCGGGCGGTCGACGCCGCCACCGACGCCGGGGCGTCCAACCTGCCGCCCGCAACCCTCGGCCAGATGCGCGGCCTGTACGCCAACACCGCCGAGCAGGGCGCCGCCGCCAACGCCCCTGGCGTCAAAGGCCGCAACAAGGACGCCTCCAAGCTGGCCAAACGCATGGCCGAACGGATCGACCAAGTCCTGTACTTCACCGCCGACTTCGGTGTCGACTGGACGAACAACACCTGCGAGCAGGCGATCAGGATGGCCAAACTCCAGGCCAAGATCAGCGGGAGCTGGCGCAGCCTGCGCGGGCTCAAGGCGTTCTGCCGCATCCGCTCCTACATCGCCACCGCTCGGGCTCACCGCGTCCCCGTCTTCACTGCCCTACGCGACGCCTTCCTCGACGACCCCTGGAGCATCCCTACCGCAGCTTGACCGCAGCGGTCGAATCCCTCAATCACGACCCCCGTGAATGGATACCCCAGCACCCGGGCGTAGCCTAGCCTGCATTCACTGACCTGTTGGGAAGGGGCGGCGATGCAACCGACAACGGCCTATCCGGTTCAGTTCTCGGTCGACTACCCGGATCGGGCGCTGAATCGGCTGACGACGGCCTTCCGCATCATCGTGATGATCCCGGTTGCGATCTTGCTGGGCGCGGTGTCGGGGGAAACGTGGCAGTGGACCTCAGGCGGCAGGACCTCGCAAGTGGTGGTGGGGGCCGGTGGTCTGTTGTTCCTCGCTCCGTTGCTGATGATCCTGTTCCGTCAGAAATATCCGCGCTGGTGGTTCGACTGGAATCTCGAGCTGCAGCGGTTCGGGAACCGTGTCGGCGTCTACCTGGCCCTGATGGACGACCGGTACCCGTCCACCGACGATCACCAGTCGGTGCACCTCGACTACCCCTACCCCGACGCGGAGCGTGAGCTGAACCGGTGGTTGCCGCTGGTGAAGTGGTTGCTTGCCATCCCGCACTTCATCGTGCTGTTCCTCCTGGATATCGCGGTGATCGTCGTGGTCATCGTCGCCTGGTTCGCCATCCTGGTCACCGGGCGGTATCCGCGCGGCATCTTCGACTTCGTGCAGGGCGTCATCCGCTGGCACAACCGGGTGATCGCGTACGCCTTGGTCCTGGTCACGGACCGATACCCGCCGTTCAGCCTCTCTGCCTAGCCCGCGACATCGGGCAGGAGAGCCGAGATGTCGCACTGATGAGTCGTCGACGGTTCCCGCTGCCCTACGCCGATGAAGGCGCTACTGCGCCAGGTCGTCGGCGTTCCCAGCGTCGGGGGATGGGGGATGCGCGTCCTGGACGTCGATAGCAGTTGTTGGAGACTCGAGCGGGCCGGACGACCCGCTGGGCAGACCAGCGGGTTCAGCGTGGAAGTACGCTCGCTGTTGCCGACCGTTCCTGGCATTCCGCCCGTTCCTTGATGCCGAGCAGCATGCGGCGGGTCATGATGAGGATCACGGGCCGCATCAGTTCCTCGGCAGCGCGCGCGGCGACGCCCGCGACGCGGGCACGCGGACAGACCTGCTTCGCGACAGCAGCCGGGACCGTCCAGGACCATCTGCCACGATAAGCAGATCTGCGCGGCACCCCGATAGCTGCCCACCTCTCGGTAGGCGGCCAGTACGTCCATCCGTTGCCTCGCGTTCTTCAATAGAAGCCGCCTGCGCGGTTGATCCGATGTCTGGTTGGCACCGACACCGTCACCGGGCAGGGCCACTCACCCTGGACAGGACACGCAAGGAGTGGGGACTTTTAACTGGCCAAGAACGGGGACCTAGACCTGGCCACCAGTGGGGACCTTTTCATGGCCACGGACAGCTTGAGTCTTTAGGCTTCATGTGGAGCTTCCCAATCTCATCCCGGCTCGACGAGGACACCGTGCTTCGACATCGCTCGCCGCGTCGAGCGATTCACCTTCGACCGCGTCTACGGCGGCTGGTGGGGACGCGCCGTCGTCCACGACGGAGCCAGCGCGACACGCCGATCGACCGACCGCTACGTCGCTCGCCTGCACGGCGAACGCCCCACCGACGCGACCGCCTGAGCCGGACGCGTCCCGGTTAGGCTGGAGCTTCCTCGATGCGAACATCGGCTATCGCCATCAGCGACCGCGTCCCGCTCGGCGATCCCTTGCGGTAAAGGGGTCAGTCGGTCATCCCCCGGACGGTGGCTGCTCCACGAGGGCTCGTCCGAGCTCTGAGCGGGCGTCGTGCACTCGCGCAGTGGCGCCGTCAACACCTGCTCGCCACCTCGCAACATGGGCCGGGACAGGGGTGCTCTCGTAAGGCGTGGTGTCACGGATCTCACAGCAGATGCCACTTCCATCGCTTCCATCAGAAGACTAGGGCCTGCATGACGTCACGCTCTCAGGGTTCAACCGGGTGATTTCTTGTCCGCTCGACGTACCCCCGGCGGATTGGGCTGGTCGGCTCGGCTGCTAACGTGATCGCTTTGGTCCGCCGGGGTCGGGACGCCCCGCGGCAGCGTAGGTCGCTGGGTCGGTGGCGCCCCGATGATTCCGGGCGTCCCTCGCCGTACCGGCGCAGTTGCCGCTGCTCCCGTGCTCCGTACGCCGAGGGTTGGAGCGTCGTGCGTCGAAGTGTCCGCTACGGGTTACAGGCCCTTATCCTGCTCACCCTGCTCGCCGCCAGCATCGTCTGGATCCGAGCCGACAAGACCGTGACCGTGTCGATCGACGGCAGCCCGCGA
>DASVHT010000411.1:0-8251 GCA_036382455.1 Dermatophilaceae bacterium | reverse complement strand
CCCTGCCGTCAGGCCCTCCAGCTGGCGCTCGGAGCGCTCGCTCGAGGACGAGCTGGTCGCGCAGGGTGTCGTCGGCATCTGCGGCATCGACACCCGTGCGCTCACCAGACACCTGCGCGAACGAGGTGCCATGCGCGTCGGCGTCTTCTCCGGAGCCCTGGCCCGCGAGACCCATCAGGCGCTGCTGGAACGCGTGCTGTCCGCCCCGCAGATGAGCGGCGCGGCGCTCGCCGGCGAGGTCACGACCTCGCACACGTACGTCGTGCCCGCAGTGGGGCAGAAGCGCTTCACCGTCGCCGCCCTCGACCTTGGTATCAAGGCCCGGACTCCGGCTCACCTTGCGGACCGGGGCATCGAGGTGCACGTCCTCCCGGCGTCGTCCACGTTCGCCGACATCCGGGCCACCGGTGCCGACGGTGTCTTCTACTCCAACGGTCCGGGGGACCCGGCCACCGCAGACCACGAGATCGCCTTGCTGCGCGAGCTTCTGGCCGCAAGGGTGCCCTTCTTCGGCATCTGTTTCGGCAACCAGCTCCTGGGTCGTGCGCTCGGCTTCGGCACCTACAAGCTGAAGTACGGCCACCGGGGTATCAACCAGCCGGTTCTGGACCGGCGCACCGGCAAGGTCGAGGTCACGGCACAGAACCACGGGTTTGCCGTGGATGCCCCGCTGGAGGGGGAGGTGACCGCTCCTGCAGATGCACTCGGGCACGACAGCTCTCCCCGATATGGGCGCGTTCGTGTCTCCCACATCGGGCTCAACGACAACGTCGTCGAGGGTTTGGAATGCCTTGACATCCCTGCCTTCTCGGTGCAGTACCACCCGGAGGCGGCCGCGGGTCCGCACGACTCGGAATACCTCTTCGACCGCTTCGTCGAGCTCATGTCCGCGAGTGAGGCGCCCTCGGCCGCGACAACCCCAGTGGCTGGAGGCCGCGCCTGATGCCCCGCCGTACCGACATCAGCAGCGTCCTGGTCATCGGCTCTGGCCCCATCGTCATCGGCCAGGCCTGCGAGTTCGACTACTCGGGAACGCAGGCCTGCCGGGTCCTGCGCCAGGAGGGGCTAAGGGTCATCCTGGTCAACTCCAACCCCGCCACGATCATGACCGACCCCGAGTTCGCCGATGCCACCTATGTCGAGCCGATCACCCCCGAGGTCATCGAGGCGATCATTGCCAAGGAGCGCCCTGATGCCGTTCTTGCGACCCTCGGCGGTCAGACGGCTCTTAACACTGCCATCGTCCTGCACGAGCGAGGCATCCTGGAGAAGTACAGTTGCCCGCTGATCGGTGCCAGTGTCGAGGCCATCCAGCTCGGCGAGGACCGGCAGCTGTTCAAGGGCGTCGTGGAGCGTTGCGGCGGCGAGACGGCGCGCAGCTCCATAGCACACACGATGGACGAGTGCCTTGCCGCCGCAGCGGCGCTCGGCTATCCGCTGGTCGTGCGCCCTTCCTTCACCATGGGCGGTCTGGGCTCGGGGTTCGCCCATGACGAGGTGGACCTGCGCCGGATGGCCGGCTCCGGCCTGCATGACTCGCCGACGACAGAAGTGCTTCTGGAGGAGTCCATCGCGGGGTGGAAGGAGTACGAGCTCGAGGTCATGCGCGATCACGCAGACAATGTGGTTGTCGTCTGTTCGATCGAGAACCTCGACCCGATGGGGGTGCATACGGGCGACTCGATCACGGTCGCGCCGGCGCTGACCCTGACCGACCGCGAATACCAACGTTTGCGCGACCTCGGCATTGCGATCATCCGCGAGGTTGGGGTCGACACCGGCGGCTGCAACATCCAGTTCGCGATCAACCCGCGCGACGGACGGATCATCGTCATCGAGATGAACCCGCGCGTCTCCCGATCCTCGGCCCTGGCCTCGAAGGCGACCGGTTTCCCGATCGCCAAGGTCGCCGCGATGATGGCCATCGGCTACACCCTGGACGAGGTCCCCAACGACATCACCCGGGTCACCCCGTCCAGTTTCGAGCCGGCACTGGACTACATCGTGGTCAAGGTGCCGCGCTTCGCCTTCGAGAAGTTCCCGGCCGCGGACCCGACGTTGACCACGACGATGAAGAGCGTCGGCGAGGCCATGGCGATCGGGCGCAACTTCACCGAGGCCCTCCAGAAGGCACTGCGCTCGCTGGAACGCGCCGGCTCGAGCTTCCACTGGCGCAGGGGCGAGACCCCCTCGACGGAGCAGGCCCGCGCTCTGCTCGAACAGGCCCGGATACCGACCGAAGGCCGAATCGTGTTGGTGCAGCAGGCTCTTCGTGGTGGGCTGTCGGTCGAGGTGGTCCACGAGGCCACCGGTATCGACCCGTGGTTCCTGGACCAGATCGAGCTCATCAACCAGGTTGCCGAACACGTGGCAGTCAGCCCGCAGCTGACTCCCGAGGTGCTTGTGCTGGCAAAGCGTCACGGCTTCTCCGACATCCAGATCTCCGAGCTCTCCGGTATGCCGGAGGAGGTCGTTCGCGGGGTCCGCCACGCGCTGGGGGTGCGCCCCGTCTACAAGACCGTGGACACGTGCGCGGCCGAGTTCGCCGCAGAGACGCCATATCACTACTCGACCTACGACGAGGAGACCGAGGTCGCGCCGCGGACGCGACCGGCGGTCATCATCCTGGGCTCCGGGCCGAACCGCATCGGCCAGGGCATCGAGTTCGACTACTCCTGCGTCCACGCGAGCTTTGCGTTGCGGGACCACGGGTTTGACACCGTCATGGTCAACTGCAACCCCGAGACCGTGTCCACCGACTACGACACGTCGAGCCGGCTCTACTTCGAGCCGCTGACCCTTGAGGACGTCCTCGAGGTGGTCCACGCCGAGCGGCAGGCGGGTCCTGTGGCTGGCGTCATCGTGCAGCTCGGAGGGCAGACTCCGCTCGGTCTGGCTAGGGCGCTCAAGGCCGAGGGTGTGCCGATCGTGGGCACCAGTCCCGAGTCGATCCACCTCGCCGAGGACCGCGGTGCGTTCGGTCGCGTGCTGGCCGAGGCCAGGCTGCCGGCACCGCGTTATGGCATGGCGTACAGCGGTGAGGAGGCTGTCGAGGTCGCCCACGAGATCGGGTACCCGGTTCTGGTCCGCCCCTCCTACGTTCTCGGTGGCCGCGGCATGGAGATCGTCTATGACGACGAGACGCTGATCCGCTACGTCACCCGTGCCACCCAGGCCGCCCCCGAGCATCCGGTGCTGGTCGACCGCTTCCTCGACGACGCCATCGAGATCGATGTCGACGCGATCTACGACGGCCACGAGATGTATCTGGGCGGGATCATGGAGCACATCGAGGAGGCCGGCATACACTCCGGCGACTCGGCCTGCGTGCTCCCGCCGGTGACCCTCGGTGAAGGAGAGCTAGAACGGGTCCGCGAGTCAACGCTCAAGCTTGCCAAGGGAATTGGCGTCAAGGGCCTGATGAACGTGCAGTTCGCCCTGGCCCAGGACGTGCTCTACGTCCTGGAGGCCAACCCGCGTGCCAGTCGCACCATCCCGTTCGTGGCGAAGGCGACCGGCGTGCCGCTGGCCAAGGCCGCGGCCAGGGTGATGCTCGGTGCCACGATCGCCGAGCTTCGCGCGGAGGGGATCCTGCCACCGCAGGGCGACGGCGGAGCGATGCCGTCCCACGCTCACGTCTCGGTCAAGGAGGCGGTGCTTCCCTTCAAGAGGTTCCGCACCCACGAGGGCCAGGTTGTCGACAGCCTGCTCGGCCCCGAGATGCGCTCCACCGGCGAGGTCATGGGGATCGACGCGGACTTCGGTGCAGCGTTCGCCAAGAGTCAGCTCGGGTTCGGTCCCGGCCTGCCACGCAAGGGCACGGTATTCGTCTCGGTGGCCAACCGGGACAAGCGCGCCATGATCTTCCCGATGAAACGTCTGGCTGATCTCGGCTTCGATCTGATCGCCACCAAGGGCACCGCAGACGTATTGCGGCGCAACGGGATTCACGCCTCCGTAGTGCGTAAACACAGCGCAGGGCCAGGCCCCGACGGTGAACCGACGATCGTGGAGCGCATCCTGGCCGGCGAGGTCGGGATGGTCATCAACACCCCGTCCGGACGCGACGCGCGGGTCGATGGTTACGAGATCCGCGCGGCAACGACCAGCATGGATCGGCCCATCATCACCACCGTGCAGCAGCTGGGTGCGGCCGTGCAGGGCATCGAGTCACAGATGACGGAGACGGTCCGTGTGAAGTCGCTGCAGGATCATGCTCGTGATCTGAACTTCTACGCCAGGACGGATGACCTGGCGTGAGTGGTACGTCTCCGGAGCGCACGCCCCAGGTCACCGGCGAGCTCATCTCCAACCGCAGGGTCGGTGCCTACCACCAGCTGACGTTCGTGGCGCCCGACGTCGCGGAGGCGGCCCAGCCGGGTCAGTTCGTCGCTCTCGCCGTTGGTGGCGACACCTCGGCCAACCTGTTGCGCCGCTGCTTCTCGATCCACCAGGTCAGCCCGGGAGGTCCCGACGGCGGGACCGTTGACATCGTCGTGGCGGCGCGGGGGGCGGGCACCATGTGGTTGACCGCTCTGAGCGCCCACGACGGCGTCAACATCATCGGTCCGCTCGGGCGGGCCTTCCCGCTCCCCGAAGAGCCCGTGGCTGCTGTCCTGGTCGGGGGTGGTTATGGCAGCGCGCCGCTCTTCTGGCTGGCGTCCATCCTGAAGGAGCGGGGTGGCCACGTCGAGATGGTCCTGGGTGCTGCTACAGAGAACCGTCTCTTCGGCGTCGCCGAGGCGAGAGGCGCAGCAGACGGCGTCACGGTGACCACTGACGACGGTTCGACGGGGGTCAAGGGATGGGTCTCGGACGTCCTGCCTGACGTGATCCGGCGCAGCCACGCCAAGGTCGTCTATGGCTGCGGACCCATGGCAATGCTCAGGTCCATCACCGATGTTGCCACGGCCGAGGGAGCCACCGCGCAGGTCGCGGTCGAGGAGTCGATGGCGTGTGGTGTCGGGGTCTGCATGACCTGCGTGATGCCGGTGGTCGGCGACGACGGGCTGACCCGCATGGTCCGTTCCTGCGTCGAGGGCCCCACCTTCCGTGGCGACAGGGTTCGCTGGGACGCCTTCGACAACGGATGGTGCCGCGTGCCCGAGGATGCCCTTGGCGTCGAGGCGATGAGAGGTCACTGATGGCCGAGGTGACCGAGAAGGTGACCACTGACGATTCGACCCCGGTGGGTGCGACGACCGACATGAGCGTCGACCTGGCCGGGATGCGGCTGCCCAACCCGCTGATGACCGCTTCGGGCTGCGCGGCGAACGGCAAGGAGCTGCATCGCTTCTTCGACATCGCCGAGCTGGGTGCATTCGTCACCAAGACGGTGATGCGGGATCCACGCTCCGGCCGCGGCACTCCCCGCATGGCCGAGACGCCCAGCGGGATGCTCAACTCGATCGGCCTGCAGGGACCGGGGATCGACGTCTTTGTCCGCGAGGACCTGGCCTGGCTCAAGTCGGTGGGGGCGCGGGTACTCGCATCCATCGCCGGAAACACTGCCGATGAGTATGCCGCGGTGGCAGCGGTCCTGCGCCGGTCACCGGCCTTCGACTCCGTCGTCGGCGTCGAGGTCAACATCTCCTGCCCGAACGTCGCGAACCGGGGGCTGGTCTTCGCCTGCGACCCGCTGGCGTCGGCCAAGGTGATCGGGCTGGTTCGCGAGAACCTCCCGGGTCACATTCCCATCTTCGCCAAGCTCAGCCCTGATGTGACCGACATCGTCCAGATCGCCGGTGCCTGCGTGAAGGCCGGTGCTGACGGGTTGACCATGATCAACACCCTGCTCGGCATGGTCATCGACACGGATCTCCTGCGTCCACAGGTGGCCGGCGTGACGGGTGGGTTGTCCGGGCCGGCCATCCGCCCCATAGCCGTGCGTGCCATCTGGCAGGTGCGCGCAGCCATGCTCGACGGCCGCATCCCCATGGCGCCGATCATCGGCGTCGGGGGGGTGCGTACCGGCGACGACGCGTTGCAGCTGGTCGCAGCTGGGGCGAGCGCGATCCAGGTCGGAACTGCGATCTTCAACGACCCGAGTGCGCCGATCCGGGTCAACCGCGAGCTGGCAGCGGCGCTGCAGGACAAGGGGTTTGCTCGACTCACCGATGCCGTGGGAGTCGCTCACACGAGATTGGACCAGGTGCGATGACCGAGTCGTTCGGAGCCAGGCTGCGCGTTGCCATGAACGAGGTCGGACCACTGTGTGCCGGCATCGACCCGCACCCGGGACTGCTTGCGCACTGGGGCCTGGATGAGTCCGTGGTGGGTCTCGAGACGTTCGCGATGACCTGCGTCGATGCGTTCGCAGGGACCGTGGCGGTCGTGAAACCACAGTCCGCATTCTTCGAGCGTTTCGGATCTGCGGGGGTCGCGGTGCTCGAGCGCACCCTCGCAGGCCTGCGCGAGGCCGGCACGCTGTCCCTGCTCGATGTGAAGCGGGGCGACATCGGCTCGACGATGACCGCATACGCCCGGGCCTACCTCTCGCAGGACAGCCCGCTGCGCGCGGACGCCATCACCGTCAGCCCCTTTCTGGGCTTTGAGTCGCTGCGCCCGGCATTGGATCTGGCCCACGCGACGGGCCGGGGGCTGTTCGTTCTGGCCCTCACCTCGAACCCTGAGGGCGCCCAGGTGCAGCACGCCAAGCGTGGTGGCCGCAGCGTCGCGGGGAGCATCGTGGATGGTGTGACCTCGCAGAACGCTGCCGACGCCTGCGAGGGAGTGCTCGGAAGCGTCGGGATGGTCGTCGGCGCTACCGTCGGCGACGCGGTCCAGAAACTGGGTCTGGACCTGGCTCGCGCCAATGCGCCCTTGCTCGCGCCCGGCGTCGGGGCCCAGGGCGCAACCGCGGACGATCTGGCCGCCGTGTTCGGTGCGGCGTTGGGCAACGTGCTGGCCAGCAGCAGTCGGGAGATCCTCGGCTCCGGGCCCGACAGCGCGACGTTGCGTGCCGCGGCACGGCATACAGCACAACAGCTGCGCGGGATTCTGAGCACCCGATAACACCCCTCGTTGCCAGGTCGCGCCCTGACTCGCTAGGTTTCGGGAGCACGCCTCATCAAGGGCCTGACCGCCTGGCATGGCGATGGGCCCATCCGATTCGTCCATACGAGGAGACTGACCGTGGCTCTTCCCCAGCTGACACCTGAGCAGCGCACCGAGGCGCTTGCCAAGGCTGCGCACGCTCGTCGTGAGCGCGCGGCAGTCAAGAATCGGCTCAAGTACGCACAGGGGGTGCTGTCCGAGGTCATCGCTGACGGCAAGAACAACGACATCGTCGGCAAGATGAAGGTCTCGGCCCTGCTCGAGTCGATGCCCGGGGTCGGCCGGATCCGGGCCCGCCAGATCATGGACGAGGTCGGCATCTCCGAGACGCGACGGGTCCGTGGCTTGGGTATCAACCAGATCGCCGCGTTGATCGAGCGCTTCGAACAAGCCTGACCGCGCCGAAGATGCCGTCGTCCAAGGGCCGACTGGTGGTCTTGGCCGGCCCCACTGCCGTCGGTAAGGGAACCGTTGCGGCGTATGTCCGCCGGACCTTTCCGGACGTTTGGGTGTCCGTCTCGATGACCACCCGCAAACCGCGACCCCGGGAGATCGACGGGAAGCACTACCACTTTGTCGACGACGAGAAGTTTGAGCAGATGCGCGCCCAGGGAGAGTTCCTGGAGTGGGCCGTCGTCCACGGGCAGGCCAAGTACGGCACGCCGCGCCGACCGGTCGAGGAGGCCATCGCCGCGGGCAGGAAGGCTCTGCTCGAGATCGATCTGCAGGGCGCCCGCCAGGTGCGGGCGCAGAAACCGGACGCCCTGTTCGTCTTCCTCGCCCCACCGAGCTGGGACGAGCTGGTCCGCAGGCTTGTCGGGCGCGGCACCGAGTCCGGTGAGGAACGGCGCGTCCGGCTGGCCACCGCCCGGCAGGAGCTGGCGGCCCAGCGGGAGTTCGATGTCACTATCGTGAACGACAATGTTCAACGCGCGAGCGAAGAACTCGTATCATTGATGAGCGCTTGAACTTTTTCGCGCGCCGCAAGCTGCTGCATTCATGAATTCATCGACGAATCGAGATTGACCGTGTCCGGTACGCAGGCTGCCCCCGAGGGCATCACCAACCCGCCGATCGACGACCTGCTCAACGTGGCGGACTCCAAGTACGCCCTGGTCATCTACTCGGCCAAGCGCGCGCGCCAGATCAACGCGTACTACTCCCAGCTCTCCGAGGGCCTGCTCGAGTACGTCGG